>JAAYVC010000030.1 GCA_012517375.1 bacterium
CCACTTCGGTTTTATTCGTAGGCATCTGTCGCGCAAAATAGAGCAGTTTCTTCACTGCTTCTCTTGCATGCAGGGAAGAAGAGATGATCTTGTCTATATCGTCCAGTGCCTGCCTCGGAAGTCCCTCGTTTTTTTTCGCAAGCTGTGCAAATCCGAGGATGCTTCCGAGCGGCTCGTTGAGTTCGTGGGCGACTCCTGCCGCTAGCTGACCCAGTGTCGCGAGTCTGTCTGCGTGTCTTAGTTGCTCCTTCAATTTTGCCTGGTCCTCTTCAAACCGCTTCCTTTCGATAATCAATCCGACCTGACTGGAGATTGTGTTAAGAAGATTCTGCTCTTCAGCAAGAAATATACCGGCTTCTATTTCCGGCTTTTCTTCCGAGTATGAAACCTCAATGACCCCCCTTTCTGTTCCGGAAACCACGATAGGTGATGAAAGCCTGTATTTTGATTCCACAAAACCATGAGGGGGATAAGGATTCGAATCGAATATTATTCTTGCCGATGCTATATCCGGATACTGCATTGCGAGCGGAAGAATACCCGCAATGCCTTCGAGTATCCCTTCAAGAGATGCCTGAGGATTCTGCACTAGTTTTGCAATTCCATACAGACAAGAGAGTTCCTTAACGCGTTCCCTTAGCGCCGCCTGAACCCTGCGGCCTGCAGCCGCGATGCCTAATGCGTGGGCAAATTCCTCAAAAAGCTCTATCTGCTTCTCTGTGAAGAAATCAAGATTCTTGCTTTTCAGCTGCAGCAATCCAAGATTCTTTTCATCGACCACGAAAGGGATCATCGCAAGTGAACGGTATTCCGTTCCGAGCTCCATGCTGCCCTGGCCGTTTTTAACGTTTAGGGAATCTCCTGTCCAGAAGCTGCCTTTTTTTGTAAAATATGGCAGAGTTGTATCTACATGCTGCGTTACGATGTTGATGCATACTTTCTCTAAACCAGATTCATCAATAGAGCATGGGATAGGTTCACCCTCATTGCCCTGTGCAAAAGGCATTATCTCAAAACGGAAATTCTCCTTAGGTGCGCAGCTGGCTTCCCATCGGTAATTCAGATCCCCGTCGGTCATTCTTATCTCTATCGAATCGCACTCCGAAAATTCAATAAGCAATCTCGATACTTCTTTCAGGAACTCCGTTCTTGAAGCGCCCTTGTGCGCGGTGAGCAGTACCTTTCTTGAAAGTTCAGAATAGTCTTTTTGGTTTATTTTTTGTTCGTTTTTTTTCATTGGTTATTGCGGAACAGTCCTTTACATTTAATCTTCTAATCTTGTACAATTCTAAGGAGCTTGCGGAGTGTGTCAAGCCGAGATGTTCAGAGCTTGACATGAATACGCTTTCAGCTATTCTAACTACTATGAATACAGTTGAATATCTTAAGTTAGGCTGGTGCGAGCTTTGCTTGAATGTAGCCGACCTTGAACGCTCGCTTGGTTTTTACAGAAAACTCGGTTTTAATGAGATAGAGGTTGCCACTGATGAAGGCTGGGCCGTTCTCGAACACGCTAATCTTGTTCTTGCCCTGTACAGAGGTCACATCAAAGAGAATTTGATTAACTTTAGGGGCGGAGATGTCTTCAAGATTGCAGAAGAACTGAAATCCTCAGGGCTAGAGCTTGCAGATGAAGCCCATATCGAGGAAGACGGAAGCGCAGGCTTTACCATCAGAGACCCGGACGGAAATGCGATTTACTTCAACACCCATCCGGGCGAAGGTGAAGTTTGATGAGCTTATTTCTCATACACTGGGACGAAAAGAAGATACCAAGTGTGCTCCCGAACTCGGTTCGGAATGACGGTCGAAGTAAAATCCAGGAAGGGTACAAAAGCTTTTGAAACGGCAGAAGATAGTCGTGCGGATTTTGCCGTTGTCCTGTGGAAGTTATCATCCTGCGAAAAATAAACTGCCTTAGCCATGAGAAAACCAAATCTCAATCGAGCATTCCGATTGTCTTTGTTGGCTTTGAAGGAGAGACAGTGAATCAGGTAGGATTCTTTCTCTCTAACGATTTATTCTGTTCATCGTCAGATATCGAGGGAAAGCATCAAATCGATACCGAACTCCTGTTTCGCTTCGTTTATCTTGCTGAGCCTTGGTTTCTGAGACAAAAAGATTTTTATTTAGCTTGACACAGCTTCAAATCTGACTAGATTTTGCGCAATAAACCGATGCCGAGTGCATCAGGAGGAATAAAGGATGAAAGAAGAACCTAACAAGGAGAGTAAAGACAAGCCTCCGCAGCGAAAGGCGGAGCCTCCTTTAGGTAAAAGAACCCTTGGTCCGGTCCCCAATTTAGAAGATCACGTAAGTTCAGACTGGTGGAGGAGGATATTCAATTCAGTCTATCTGAAAACGGACGCGGACGTTGTTGAAGACCAGGATATTACAAGAAAAGAAGTCGCCCTCTTCCAAGGCATTCTCGGGATAATGCCTGAAGACAGGGTGCTTGATCTCTGCTGCGGCCAGGGCAGGCATTCCCTTGAACTCGCCCGATCAGGCTTCATGAACGTCGAAGGCCTTGATCGTTCGCATTACCTCATCCAGAGAGCTAAGGCTCAGGGAAAGAAGGAGAGCCTGAGCATAAAGTTCAGGGAGGGTGATGCAAGAAAGCTGCCGTATGCCCCTGACACTTTCGATGCCGTGATGATACTGGGCAACAGCTTTGGGTATTTCGAGACCGTCAACGATGACCTCAGGGTGTTGAAGGAAGTGGCGAGAATCCTTAAACCATGGGGAAAACTCCTCGTGGATGTAACCGACGGGAAATATCTCAGGAACAACTTTCAGCCGCGCTCCTGGGAGTGGATAGATTCCGAACACTTCGTCTGCAGGGAACGCTCTTTATCTCACGATAAGCAGAGACTGATTTCGAGAGAACTTGTATCGGATGTTGATGAAGGAATAATGGTTGACCAGTTCTATGCCGAGAGACTGTACACAAAAGAGCAGATACAGGAGCTTCTTTCAAAGGCCGGGTTCAGCGAAATAACCATTCACACGCAAATCGAAGCCGAGTCAAGACGGAATCAGGACCTGGGTATGATGGAGCGCCGCATAATCGTTTCCGCTCAGGTCAGAAAGGAATGGAGCGCTCCTAAGCGCAAGTTCAAAGGCGATGTCAAGAACGTTACAGTACTCCTCGGTGATCCTGCCAAGCCGGATCCACTGAAGCCCATGGGCATATTCGATGACGACGATTTCTATACCGTAGATCAGTTGAAGGATGCCTTGCGGCAGATTGCCTCCTATCAGTTCAATTATCTGAACAATCACAGTACCTTGATTTACGATATAGCGAAACTCAAGGGCAAGACGGATTTCATCTTCAACCTGTGTGACGAGGGCTACAACAACAGCGCAAGACTCGAACTTCACGTTCCAGCGCTTCTTGAGGTGATGGGCATACCTTATACAGGTTCTGGTCCGCAGTGCTTGTCATACTGTTACGACAAATCCCTTGTGCGCGGAATCGCCAAGGAGATGGACATACCCGTACCGGATGCAATGTTCATCAAGCCTGAAGACACGACATTCGAACTCCCGCTGTACTTTCCCGTTCTCGTTAAGCCTAACTTCGGGGATTCGAGTTTCGGTATAACCCAGCGCAGCGTGGCTTACAAAATAGAGGAGCTCTTGAACGCTGTTACCGAGATTCGCGAAAAGTTCGGCTACGACAAGCCCATTCTTGTTGAAGAGTTTCTTACAGGAAAAGATATGACTATGGGCATCATCGGCAATCCGCCTGAATCCTATCAGGTTCTGCCGATTATTGAAGAAGACTACTCATCGCTTCCGGCCGAGCTTCCAAAGATCTGCGGATATGAAGCCAAATGGATGCCGGATTCCCCATACTGGAACCTTAAATCCGTTAAAGCCGACCTCCCGGAAGAGACGGAAAAGTCGATAATCGAATGGTCTGCGAAACTTTTCGAGAGGCTTGACTGCAAGGACTACGCGAGGTTCGACTGGCGTCTGGACGCAGAAGGAAATCCAAAGCTCCTGGAGGTGAACCCGAATCCGGGCTGGTGCTGGGACGGGCATCTTGCCAAGATGGCGAAGATTGCCGGCATGACTTACGCAGATATGCTCGAGGCGATACTGAGAGCGGCCGAGCAGCGCCTTGGAGTTCAGGCGAGAACCGAGGAGCAGGCCGGTCAGAAGCTTGACGAACAGGAATGCCAGGTTTCGAACGGTCAGACATCCGGTGATCGCAGCCTTCTAATCCCTGGTTTCTGGAATGGAAAGAAACCTGAAAAGCCGCATTAGCATGATTGATTGATCACAACGACATGGTTGTGTTTGTTATGCTGATGTTCGCACTAGGCCTTGCCAGCATCATCGTTTCGCTCTCCTTAAGCATCCGCATAGAACGTAAACCCGGATTTGCTGGTCTAGACCCGCCTCGCGTTGTCCGGGCATACGATTTCATGAACCGCATGCCGCCCTTTAAAATCATAAGGCGTCTTTTCTACAATGCTCTCAGTCGCCTTAAACCTCAAGGCACTTTGGTTGACGTGGGTTGCGGACCAGGGTATCTGCTTGGGGTTATCGCAAGAAGAATTCCGTCGCTTCATCTGGTAGGAGTTGATTTGTCAGATGAGATACTCAGGCAAGCTTCCCGCAACCTTTCAGACGTTGCAGTACTCAAGCTCACGCTAATGAAGGGCGATTCGGAAAATCTCCCTCTATCCTCAAACTCAGTCGACTATATCGTAAGCACGCTGTCCCTCCATCACTGGCCACATCCGGAAACGGCTTTTTGCGAGTTCCACCGAGTCTTAAAGCCAGGAGGAACCCTTCTTGTATTCGACCTGAAGAGAGATGCAAAGCTTCTTTTTTACTTTCTTATCCGGCTGGTTACAGGGGTTATTGCGCCGAAAGCCCTTCGGAAGGTCAAAGAGCCTTTAGATTCGCTTCGCTCGAGTTACACATCTTGTGAAGTCTTTGAATTCATGAAAGGTATAACCTGGAAGGAATTAAGGATAAATCCCGGCTTGGGTTGGGTGCTCATTGAGTCATTGAAATAAAATCCGCCTTCAGTCATGGACGAAAAAACGGGAGTAAAACTCTGCGGTTTGTTTAAGGTTAGTTTTGAAGGAACTTGAATGGGGAAAAGCCTCTTAAGACAGCGGTTTTTTCTCAAAAGCTTCTGAATGCTATAACGCTTACGTAAGACTCAGCTTCCTTTCTTTAGCTTGACAAAACGCCATATTATAAATAATGTTTGGATATTTGAGGGTAAGAGAAGGACAAACCTTAGGAGGATTTAATGAAGCGTGCTTCGTTCGGTGCCAGATTGAAATATTCCTTTGATAACTCTATGTCCAGGGGCCCGTCGGCGCTAATAGGCTGGCTCGGGCTTTTGTCCCTGGTCCTCATACTAGTCATTGCAGGTATTGTCGCACTTGCCGGGATTGCCCCGGAGGATAAGGGATTTTTCGATGTACTCTGGATGAGTCTGCTCAGGACTCTTGACCCAGGAACCATGGGTGGCGACCAGGGTTCCTGGTGGTTTCTTTTTTTAATGCTTGCCGTAACGATAGGCGGTATCTTCATAATAAGCACTTTGATAGGCGTATTGACTGCTTCAATCGACACCAAACTAGAATCCCTCCGCAAGGGCCGTTCCAGGGTCATAGAGGAAGGCCACACGGCCATCCTGGGATGGTCATCCCAGGTTTTCACCATTATCCCTGAAATTGTAGAAGCCAACGCTAACCAGCCACGTTCATGCGTCGTGGTCCTTGCCGACAAGGACAAGGTTGAGATGGAGGACGAAATAAAGAGCAGGTGCGGCTCTACAGGTCGAACAAGAGTCGTATGCAGACGCGGTGATCCAATGGATATGAGCGATCTGGAGATAGTAAGTCTTGATACTGCCAAATCCATACTAATCCTTTCTCATGAAGCGGAAGACCCTGATTCCGACGTAATCAAGACCATGCTTGCGATTACCAACAATCCCAAACGCAAAAAGGAGCCCTATCACATTGTTGCCGAGATACGTGATCCCAAGAATGTTGAGGTTGCCAAGATGGTGGGCAAGGATGAAGTAGAAATAGTCCTGGTCTCCGATCTCGTCGCGCGCGTAATAGCCCAGACATGCAGGCAGTCAGGCCTGTCCGTCGTTTATACCGAACTCCTCGATTTCGGGGGCGACGAGATATACTTCCACGAACCGGAAGCAAAACTCATAGGCAAGACCTTCGGCGAATCAATTCCCTGCTATGAACAGTCAACCGTTATCGGGCTCATTCCAGCTGGAAAGACGCCTCTGCTCAACCCTCCTATGGGCACTTCGATAAACGAGGGCGATAAGCTCATCGTAATCGCAGAAGACGATGACACTACAAAGATCTCCGGCATTGAGGATTATGGGATCGATTACGATTCAATAGTCGAGAAGTCCTCGGAACGCAAAGAGCCAGAGCGGACGCTGCTCCTTGGCTGGAATTGGAGGGCGCCTCTCATAATCAACGAACTCAACAACTACGTCGCAGCAGGCTCCGAGGTAACCGTAGTGGCTCATCTTGATGAATGCAAGGAAGAACTCGATGATAAATGCTTGGAGTGCAGGAATCTATCCATCAATTTCAAAAAGGAGAGCACTACATCGAGAAGGGCCCTGGACTCGTTGAACATTCCTTCATACCATCACATAATTCTCTTGTGCTATTCAGACTCTATGGGCGTTCAGGAGGCTGACGCGCAGACCCTCATCACCCTGCTTCATCTGCGCGAAATTGCAGAGGCGAGCGGCAGGCAATTTTCCATCGTATCGGAGATGATAGACGTGCGAAACCGCAACCTTGCAGAGGTTACGCGAGCCGACGACTTCATAGTATCCGATCGTCTTGTAAGCCTTCTTATGACACAGATTTCTGAAAACAAGTATCTCAATGCAGTGTTTACGGACGTCTTCGATCCCGAAGGCTCGGAGATATATCTCAAGCCTGCATCCGATTACGTTAAGGTTGGTGCAGACGTCAATTTCTATACTGTAATCGAGTCGGCAAGAAGGAGGGGGCACATAGCTATCGGTTACAAGCTGCGTCGCCATGCAAACGAGGCAGATAAAGCCTACGGCGTCGCCGTTAACCCGCCGAAATCCGACCGTGTAGTTTTTACCGAGGAAGATAAGATTGTAGTTGTTGCAGAAGATTAGGGAAACTAGACTTGTGAGCGCAACCGTTTACTATTTTTCGGGAACCGGGAACTCCCTTGCTGTGGCTCGGGATATATCTAGGAGGATAAACGCCGAACTTATTCCTATACCGACGCTAGTCGACAAGTCCAAGATTCATACCGAAGCTGACGTGATAGGTTTGGTTTTCCCGGTTTATTATGCGGAGTACTTCGGCGTGCCACTTATCGTTTGGCGATTTGCACAAAAGCTGCGCGAACTCGGCTCTAAATATATATTCGCTGTTGCGACTCATTCGGGTAACCCTGCATCAACCATTGAGAATATCGCAAAGATTCTGGAAAAGCGAAGCGGTAAACTCAGCGCCGGCTTCACGGTATATTTGGATGTTCCGTACCCTGTTTCCGCGAAGTTAAAGAAAGCCTTTTTCGGCATCGAACTCGACAATGATAGTCTGAAAGAAAAAATCATTCGTAAACAGGAGAGAGCCTGCGATGCATGGAAGGTAAAACTCGAGACAATCATCGACTACGTGTCCTTAAGGAGAGAGTGCAAGCTCGAAACGCCCGGTGCATTCGCAAAAATCCTGGCTTCCATTTTTCTTCCGCTGCGAAGACTCATGTTCATGGGAAGGTACAGGCAGCTTGCAGTTGAATCAAAGAAAAGCTTTTATGAACTCGTACCCTTGGCGGATAGAAGTTTTGAGGTCAACGAGCACTGCAACGGATGCGGAATATGCCTGAAAGTCTGTCCGGTTGCCAACATCATCCTTGCAGATGAAAAACCTCGCTGGCTTCATAGCTGCGAGAACTGCTTTGCCTGTTATAAATGGTGTCCGCAGGAAGCTATTAACGGAAAGATTGTAGAGTACGGGACGAGAATTCATCACCCCGAGGTGAAACTATCAGATATAATCAACCAAAGATCAGGAGGATAGATGCATAAACAAGCCGATAGGGAACCGAGTTTTCACTACGTATGCACCCATGGAGAGGCAAAAACGAAGATAGAGCGCCACAGTGATTTCTGGGTATCCAACTGCGGTTGCAGGGAAGGCAAGCGGAGCGAGGAGGGCGGAGAGGGCTGCAAGCGCTCGCGGATGGACCTGTGCCTCTTCTTCGACGATAAGGAAATGACGGGCACCGGCTCAGGATGGAAGAAAGTCGACCGCGCCTTCGTCGAAGGCATCCTCAAGGAGGCAAGAGAGAAACGTCTCGTGGCGCGTCCATTCCACTACGACAAGGATCGCATCAATGACCAGGGCATTTGCTTCTGCTGCGATGATTGCTGCGCTTACTTTAAGGGCGATGAATGGGGCTTCGATCCAGGAGCCTACATCGAAGAGACCGATATGGATGCCTGCACTGACTGCGGAGAGTGCGAGCGAGCATGCTACTTCGGGGCACGCAGGATTGTGAACGGAAGGTTGCAAGTCTCGAAAGAAAAAGAAAAAGGGTGTTACGGGTGTTACGGGTGTGCGGGGTGCGGACTCTGCGTCGACGTCTGCCCGGAGAAGTGCATAAAGATGGTTGAAAGAGATGAAAGCTGATTTAGAAATCAGGGATTATGAACCGAAGGACGCAGAGCAAATCTCGATTCTCATGACCGAACTTGGTTATCCTAACACCATCGATTTCTTCAGGGAAAGGTTCGATACCCTCCTGAATACCGGGCTGGACAGGATTCTCGTCGCCGAGAGGGGCGGCTTTATTCTAGGAATAATTACACTGCATTTCATGCCTCTTCCACATCTTCCTGGTAATCTTTGCCGGGTTGTCGCTCTTGCCGTAAAGAGCGACTCGCAAAGGCAGGGTGTAGGAGCAAAACTGATGGTGACTGCAGAGGAGATTGCCCGCGAAAAGGGATGCTCGAAGATGGAGTTGACCTCAGGAGAACAGCGAAGCGATGCACACACCTTTTACCGCGCGATAGGTTTTGAAGAAAAATCAAAGCGGTTTACAAAAGATCTTACAAGCGAGGAATGATGCCCAGGATATGCGTTATACAGTTTAATGTGTCAGATATGGATGCTGCAATAGACTTCTATTCAAACGTCCTAGGATTCAGAATCAAACAAAGGGATTACTACCCGGAACTCGTGCTTCTGGAGCACGAAGGGCCTTCAGTCCTACTCTGTAAGGTTCAAAGGAATGCTGAAATAGATTATCCAAACGAAGCGCAGACCCTAATCAATATACAGGTCGATGATCTTCGCAAGAGCATGTCGGAGTTGAGATTAAAGGGCGCCGATTTCATACATCCGGAACCGCAAACTTGCCCTGCAGGAATATACGCCGCTCTGCGCGACCCGTTCGGCAACGTGATGGAGCTGATCGAGTTCGGCGGCGTTTTATAAGCAAGCTGCATAAGCGGCCCTCTCCTTCTTGAGTTTTTTCGCAAGTGTATCGGAGATCTAATACCTTCCGTAAACCCTGGTAACTATCTCCTGGCGCACGAACTATTTAGACTTGACAATCACCTTTGGAGAAATACACTGAGGCAGCTAGGAGGAGAAGTATGAAACGACTTCTTGTATCTTCACTTTTTATAATTGCTCTTTCGCTTATCGGCTGCGCAAACCAAGCAATAAAACATAAGGAGAACAAAATGGCCGAGACCGCAAAACCCGCACCAAAGGTAAACATCAAGTTCATTTTCTCCATGTGCAACGATGTGGAGAAGATGTCGGAATTCTACACGAAGCTTCTCGGTATGCAGGAGCAGGCGTTCATGAACGACAAGGAGAATAAATTCGGCTACCTTTCTTACTACTGCACCGGAGACGTTTACCTTATGTTCTTTTCAACCGAAACCACGGCGCCTCAGCTCACAGATTGGGCGTGGCAGCCCGGGTACGAGGGCGGCAACCTTATGGCTACTTCCTGGGCTATAGAGATACCGGAGGAGGATTACCCTGCAACCATTAAAAGACTTAAGGATGCCGGAGTCAAGGCTTTTTCGGGAAACCCGGAATGGCGACAGGATTCATACTGGGGTTTCAGCGTCGCCGATCCCCAGGGCAACACCGTAGAAGTCTACACCAGTCCGAAAGAAAAACCTCAATCCCCGAGCTGGCCTGGGGAGTAAGGAGTAGTATGATGGATAAGATAATCCACACATCGGTTGAGCTTAATTGCTCCCCAGCAGAAGCCTTCAGGATGTTTACCGACAACGAGAAACTCGAATCATGGTTTGCGCCACAAGCTAATGTTGAACCGAAGCTTGGCGGACTCTACGAGCTTTTCTGGAACCCCGAGGACAAGCAGTACGACTCGACAATAGGCTGTAGGATAACAGCGTTTGAACAGGATAAGCTGCTTGCTTTTGAATGGAAAGGACCCAAGCAGTTTAATCATTTCATGAACTCAGCAGATCCTTTAACCCATATTACGGTTTTGTTTTTCCCCACTCCTCATAGTACCACAGAAGTGCACGCTGTCCACACCGGCTGGCGCAGTTCTGCGGAGTGGGAAGAAGCGCGGCAGTCGTTCGTCAGCATGTGGGATTACGCTTTCGGCGAGCTTAAAAAGAAGATAAACGCATAGGAGGAGTCATGTTCCAGGGGGTTCACACCGTCGCCATTTACGTATCGAATATTGCACGGGCGAAGGAATTCTACATTCAAATACTCGGTTTCGAACATGGCTGGGACGTTCACGATAATCTCACGTTCCTCAAGGTCGGTTCAACGCATGTATATCTTGAAGGAGGATACGAATCTCACGAGATCACAGACAAGTCACTAAGGCTCAGTTTCTTCCTCGAAGCGGATGAATCAGTAAAAGAGATATTCGAAGCGCTCAGATCGAACGGAGTGGTGACAATCCAGGAATCACCGGAACAGGTCGGCGACGACACTTGGTGGTTCCAGTTCCAGGATCCTGACGGCAACATCCTTGAGGTTTCTGGAAAGCCTTGACAAATTTTACCAAGGAGTTGCGATGCTCGCGAAGACGATTAATCAATGCTTGACGACAAGGACGTCGCTATCTGCTTCCGGATAGTCTCCGACCGCAAAGGCTATCCCTACGTTTGTCGCTGGGCGGTCCGGCACTCTGCTTGCCCGTGCTTGCCCTGCAAGAAGCTCGATGAGGCGAAGACCTCTCTAAATCCAAAATAGGGAATATCGGACCTCGGAATCGGTATATACAAGTATCTCGAGAATCTTCTGACCTCTGGATGTTTGAGATGAAGCGCATACTTTTATCTTTTTGTATGGGGTTGGCGCTTGTGTCCGGTTGCCGTTTTCCCAGAAATCAAATGGAGTTAAAAAGGACCATAAACAATAACGTAAGAAGCGTTCGGAATTTCTCTTTTAAAGTAAGGAACGAGGGATTGAAAAGGGTAATCCACGACAGGCGCTGGGTTGTTCCGCTGACCTTTACTGTTATGCTTGCCGACCCGCGCTCGAAGATGGATGCCTTAAGTGCTTTGGGTTATATGCAAGACACGAGGGCGGTTCCCGTGCTCATTCGAGCATTGCGCGACAGGCATCCCGGAGTCAGGAACAACGCGGCTATGGCTCTCGGAAGACTTAAGGACAAACGAGCGGTAAGACCCCTGATCGCAATCCTGGAGGATGGGTACCCGTACGTTAATCAATTTGCCGTGACCGCAGTAGGCGAGCTTGGCGATACTCAAGCAACCGATATCCTCATAAAGATATTTTTCAACGAATCATATCCGCAGGCGCAATGGAATGCGGCAAGCTCGCTTGGAAAAATCAAGGGGAAAAAAGCGCTTGATGCGCTTATGGCAGGGCTTAAGAGCGATTTGCTGGATACGCGGATTTCCTCCACCCATGCATTGGTTTTAGCAGGGGATACGAGTACGGTGGATGCGTTGATTGAAGCTCTTTATGACAGAAATCCAATAGGCAAAAGCGATGTAATCAGGGCGCTGGGTGCTACAAAGGATGCCCGGGCTGTTTTACACTTAATAAATTACCTGAATGTAAACCAAAGCTCAGATGCTGCCTGGTCGCTCGGGAGTATCGGCGATTCAAGGGCTGAAAAAGCCCTCATAAGGGCAATGAAGTGTTCGAACCCTGAGACCCGTGGTGCGGCAGCAAGAGCGCTTGTCAAATGCAGTAAAGAAAACCTAGGTTTTCTTATCCTCGATGCCTTTGTGAGTGAAAAGAACCAGCAGGTACGGTCGAACATGGCCTGGGCTCTTGGTGAACTGAAGTACAAGCCTGCGGTCAAACAGCTTATTGCAGCTTTGAGCGATCAGAACAGCGATGCTGCCTGGGCGCTCGGTCAAGTAGGCGATACTTCCGCAGTAGTTCCGCTTCTGTCTCTTCTCACAAGTGAGGTTATCTGCGTAAGGGAATATGCTGCAAAGGCGCTCGGCAATATCGGCGACCGCAGGGCTGTTGAACCCCTGCTTGAACTTCTTAAGGATAAAAATCAATATGTGAGAGACAAGGCTTTCATGTCCATCGTGCAAATTCTCGAAGCCAATGGAGAACCCCTGCAAGGATTACGAGAAGTTGAGAAAATGATAAACCCTTAATATCTCAGCCTGGACTTCGTTTAAGGGGGAGGGCAGTCATTGCGAGTCGACTTAAAAGTCGGCCTCTAGCGACCCGGCAGTATCAGGAAACGCAAACGCGTTCAACTTTCAGCCCTCACTCATGATTGATGACAGGCTGGGGCAGCAGGATGTCAAAGCAGAGGCAAAAATCAAAGGAACATTCACTTTGCGAATAGATGGCTTCCTGCGTCTGCCCTTCGGAGGCTCCGGTTGCATGGTGCAGCCTCGCAAAGATACTTTCGACATCACCAGACGCTCTCCCAGAGCGTTACGATCTCAGAGATCGTCGCTCTCACCCCGTCAAGAGGGGTAATGTCTGAAAGGCTCAACGCGAAAGTACCCCTCCCTCGACGGGAGGGGAGAAAGGGGAGGGTGATCACCCCCACCCTACCCTCCCCCGTCGAGGGGGAGGGAAAAACCTTGAGTTCGTAAAAATCTCCCCCCTGAGGGGAGGGAAAAGAAGGGATGTGGAAGTTTTTTGCAATGGTATCTTTTTTTCCCAAAAACTCCGGAAAAATCGGCAATTTTCGGCCGAAAAGCACTCAAAAACCTCAATTTTGACCATCTTTTTGGGGTGCTTTTGTCCATCATCTGTCCATCTTTTGTCCCATTTCTGTCCATGATTCCTGACTAAATATCTTGAATAGTGTAAACGATTTTCGGCTTGACATACAATGGTTTTATCCTAAACTTTATCTATGATTTTTGAGCGGGCTCGAATCCACGAAACAATTCCCAAGAAGCTGTTCCTCAAGAAGTTATGATTTGGCTTGAACGCATGCGATTCGTAGCAATGCTCTGCTACTCGGTTGGTTGCTTTGGATTGCTTATGGGGATTAACCTCTATCTCATGTTGCGTAAACGCGATAACATATTGGGTTCATTCAACTTACGTAAGATTCCAAAATGGCTGCGCTGGCTGCCTTTTTTCGGCGTTGCCGGTCTCGTTTTTATGCTGCTTTACTGTGTAACTTATCTCTTTTATTCTCGAATAGTCGACTTGATGGTGCGGTTCTCCTTTCTTTCCTCAGTCCCTGTAGAGATAGCAGGTGCTGTACTTATGGTCGCAGGTTCCGTATTCATAACAATCGGGATGCTCGAACTTGGGCCTTCGGCGCGGTTTCTGCTGCCGAAACAAAAGACAAAGCTCGTTACTACAGGACTTTATGCGATTGCGCGAAATCCCGTTTATCTAGGACTCAACTCGAGCCTTTTCGGAGTGTTCTTGCTTTTGCCAAGTCTCGGATTTATTATAGCTTATGGCTTTTTTATAGTCACGAATCACTACCGCGTTCTTGAGGAGGAGGAGTTCCTTCTAGCCGCATTCGGCAAGGAATACGAAGACTACACCCGCAGAGTGGGCAGGTACGGTCCTAAGTTACGACCGGGCTATACTAACATAGTAAATAAAGAGGAGGTTGAAACCCGCTCCCCGCAATCGCCTCCAAGGAATCCGACACGTGAGCAGGTACGATAACTATCATCACATACCGCTTACGCTTTCGGCGCCGCTTGAAGAGCAGAGACCGATGCTCGAACGGGCGCTGGTCAATGCCCAGAAACGCCTTGCTGCGTTTGCGAGCCGACACGGCTGGCTGGAGCATCTTAAGGAAAGCTTTTGCGACGGTTGCGAGATATTCGATTCCAAGGAGGCCTTCGACGCAACGCTCCTTGAACTCTCACGCTTTCCAGATTCCACAAAACTTCCCGGAACTTACTCTGCAGCTATTGAGGAGCGAACGCTAATAGCAGTATCTCCTGATATTTATGAAGAAAACTATCCGCAGGGCGTGGAGCCGCGAAGCTACGAAAAACTCCTCTGCCACGAGATGGCGCACCGGCTTCACATACGTATCCTTCGCGACGAGGAGGATCTTATGGGACCCGTGTGGTTCTTCGAGGGCTTCGCGATTTACGCCGCAGGTCAGTTCGAAAAGACCTCGCGAACGCTGAAGTTTGAGGAGATAAAGAAAATAATCTCGAACCGTGAGAGGGCGGATTACCGGCTCTACGGTTCGCTCATAAGAACTCTTCTTAGGTTGACTTCGCTTAACGACCTGGTGGAGCGTGCTCGGGGCGATGATTTCAATTTGTACGTCCGCAGGCTGGCTGCACAAATTAAATGAGGAGATAAACATGATTCGCAATCAGTGGTATGCGGTTTTAGATTCAAAGGAAGTAAAGCCCGGCAAGCCTTTAGGCGTAACGAGGATGGGTGAAAGGCTTGTTTTCTGGCGCAACGAGTCCGGTGAAGTAGCCTGTCTACGTGACAAGTGCGCTCACCGTGGTGTGCAACTTTCGTATGGTTGTATTATAGCCGGCAACATAATGTGCCCATTTCACGGGTTCCGCTACGACTCTTCTGGCCGCGGGGTGATGATTCCAGCAAACGGTCGCAACGCACCAGTTCCCAATAACTTCAAGGTTTTTTCCTACCCTGCAAGAGACGCGTACGGTTTCATCTGGATCTACTGGTGTCCTACATTAGGCTCTTCACTTGATCCTTCTAAGTTGCCAGCTATCAACTGGTTCAAAAACCTTGACGAAAGCTTCTTCTACTCCACGAAGCCCGACCCATGGGACGCGCACTACTCGCGGGTGATAGAAAACCAGCTCGACGTCGTTCACGTGCCGTTCGTGCACTACAATACAATAGGCAAGGGCTGCAGGACCCTCGTACATGGGCCGCTTGCAGAACTCGTTAACGACGAGTTGCGCATCTGGATGCATAACGTCTCCGACGACGGCAAAACCCGGCCCATGAAGCCGGAAGAATTAGATAAGTCTGTATCGCCCGTATACTTATATTTCATCTTTCCGAACATCTGGCAGAACGTCATCTCCAATGATCTCAGAGTGATGATTGCGTTCGCGCCCGTTGACGACGAACACACAATGGCGTATATCCGCTTCTATCAACGGTTTATGAGGTTCCCCGGACTCCGGCACCTTATTCATTATTTCGGAAACCGCTACAACCTGAAGGTCGCGCACCAGGACCGCCGGGTCGTAGAGACGCAACAGCCCAAGCCGTCGGGACTTAAGATGGGCGAGAACCTCATCCAGGGCGATAACCCGATTGTTCTATATCGCCGACGCCGCGAAGAATTGCAGAAATAATACCTCAAAAGTTTTTTCTTAAACGAAAAGTATGTTCAGGATTCAAGGAACGTGTTCAGGAATCATGGACAAAGAGCCACCAAGGGTGGCATTGGCCGAACTAGCACTCGAAGCACAGACGAGCGCTGAAAGCGCATGCGTTCGACATCGGGTAAGGGGGACCCCATGACGGATGAAGAGCAGACGTCTGGAGTGTAGTTAAAAGTAAAACCTGATACCTATCCCTGCGGCTAGACCAAAATTAGTTGCGGGAATGAGATTGAGGAGAGGGTCTAGCTGGACATAAACGCCTATGGGCGCATAAGTAAATTCGAGACCCAGGGGTATTCGCGCAGCAAGGCCCAGGTAGTCATTGGCTATTCCCATCAGACCGCCAATGCCGAGGTAGGGAGCAAGCGAGCCGCTGCCGCTCAAAGGGATTGGGAAATGATAAAGGTATCCGGCTTGAGCCGCGAGGTAGCCGTTATAGCGGCTGAGACTCCAGCCGACAGCCATGTCTATTGCACTTTGACCGCCTATCCAGAACTTTGCGGTAATCCCGGTTGGTTCAACATACCCTGCCTGAATGCCCAAGCCTACGTTTCCATAAGCCAGAAGCGTTCCAGAAAACACGCTCAACATGATAACTGATACTATAACTAAACGTTTCATTTTGCCTCCTTGGATAACGAATAATATTCTTTAAGCTGGAAATGTCAATAAGGAAAGGACGAGAAAGACCTGAGATCAATCGCCCTGATTGCTCCTAGAAATAATACCTGAAGCCTATCCCTGCGCCGAGCCCGAGTCCGATTCC
>JAAYVC010000031.1 GCA_012517375.1 bacterium
CGGCTCTGCGCCGTAAAATCAAGATACTGCTATGAGATTGCCGCGTCCTAACGCCTTCGGCGTTTCTCCTCGCAATGACGTTGGAGTTCGTGACGCTTTTCATCAAACGGGACTCCATTTCTCGAATCCTGACTAATCACGTCAGGGAATTTGTCCAGCTTCTGACCACCTTCTGACCACCTTTTGACCATCTTTTGTCCATCTTCTGACCATCTTTCCCACCCCAAGAAATCGCTTCGCAATTTCTCGGGGACCCCGGGTCTGGAATCGATTCTGCCGAAGCTGTAGGCTTCCAGCCGCTACTTTGGGGGAGTATTTGACCATGATTCCTGACCGCAAAGAGTTAAATCTGACTTGGTGCCGGGAATTCTATAGAATTCTCACGAACCTCATGCCTGAGACCTGCTTGACGACCCCCTTAAGTTCCATACTCAGTAGAGTTGGGAGAAGCGCCGAAGAAGTTATCCTTAGCTTTTCCACAAGACTGTCCACATGCATGGGCTCTGGACCAAGAAGACGGTATATGCGGAGCTCGTCCGGATCGAGCTCGGGTCCTACGACTTTATCTTTAGCTTCTGCGTTACTTGTAGGACGGTAGACGGAGCCGAACTCCTCTAAAATATCCTCAACCCGACCTACGAGTTTGGCGCCGTCCTTTAAGAGCTTATTTGTTCCCTGCGACTGGTCTGAAAAAATTCCGCCCGGCACGGCAAACACCTCACGACCTGCATCGGCAGCCCATCTAGCTGTGATTAGCGCGCCTGATGATTGTCCAGCCTCTACGGCAACGACGCCGTGCGAGATGCCTGCGATTATTCGGTTGCGTCGCGGAAAAAGGCCGGGTTCAGGTGTCGTCCCAGGCAGGAATTCGCTGATTACAGCGCCCTGCATTGAGATTTGCCCGAAAAGTTCACTATTCTCAGGAGGATACGCTATGTCTATTCCGCATCCGAGAACCGCAATGGTTCGAGAACCCGAACTCAGGCAGCCTTTGTGTGCAAGTGTGTCTATGCCGCGAGCAGCGCCGGATACGATTACTACTCCCCGTGTTCCCAACTCCCGGGCAAGTCTTTCAGCCGCTGCGCGTCCGTAGCCTGTAGGATGACGAGTACCTACGATTGCGATGACGAGCTTTTCTTCAGCGTAAAGGTTACCCCTGACAAAGAGAACGGCTGGAGGTTGTTGCGATGATTTAAGAAGAACCGGATACTCAGGGTCAAGAAAGGAGATTATTCTGGCTCCTATCTCTGAGAGCGTGGAAAGAGCTTTTCTTACCCTATCCGTTCGCCTGTAAGAGGCAACCCTTTCCGCTATCTTATCGCCCAAGCCTGCTTCGGAAAGTTCATTCTTTGAAGCGCTTAAAGCGGCTTCGGCGCATCCGAACTTATCCAGAAGCCTTGAAAGACGCGTTTGACCGAGACCTTCTATGGAAAGAAGGTCAACACAGGCTTCGTTTTTCAATTCCTGCCTCCCGGATTACGGATAGACGAATGGCAAGCAAGAAGCTCGTTCAATCTATTTTTCAGCTCTGAAATGCCGTCTCCTTTCAGAGCTGATATGTAAATCACTTTTTTTTCGCCTTTGATTTTAGGCTTTTTCGTTGAGATGTCCATCTTGTTTACGACGACTATCCGCTTTCTCTGAAGAAGATCGGGGTTGTAGCTTGCAAGCTCGGAGGTTAACGTGCAGAAGGCTTCTTGAGGGTTTTCGTCCGCGGCAAGTACGAAGAGAAGAACGCTGGTTCTTTCGATGTGGCGCAGGAATCTCAAGCCTAATCCTTTCCCCTCTGCGGCGCCCTCAATTATCCCCGGGATATCGGACAAGGTAAAGGAAAGATGCTCGTCGCGAAGTACGCCGAGGTTGGGTGAAAGTGTTGTGAACGGATAGGAGGCTATTTTAGGCTCGGCATTAGTAAGAGCCTTGAGTAAAGTGGATTTGCCGGCGTTCGGAAGTCCTACGAGACCTACATCGGCAAGAAGCCGAAGAAGGAGTTTAAGCTTGCGCCTTTCTCCTGGTTTACCCTCCTCGAACTCTCTCGGCGCCTGATGAGTTGAGGATGCAAAATGCGCATTGCCCCTGCCGCCCTTTCCGCCCTTTGCGACAAGAAGACGCTCACCGTGCTTGAGAACTGAACCCAGCAACTCGTCTGTCTCGACATTGTAAACGTCTGTGCCTAAAGGCACCTCGATTACCCTGCTTTCGCCTCTTGCCCCGTACATCTTTTTACCCTTTCCGTGAACGCCTCTTCCCGCTTTGTACGTTACGTGGTATTCGAGATCTGCTAGCGTTGCAAGGTGCAGGTTCCCTTCAAGGTAAACGGAACCGCCGTCTCCGCCATCGCCGCCGTCAGGCCCGCCGCGCGGGACGAACTTCTCGCGCCTGAAGCTGACGCACCCCGAGCCTCCGTCTCCGGCGATAACCTTGACTGATACCTCATCTACGAAACGCATATTTAACTTTATTCAAATGTGAAAAAAAATCAAGTTTCGTATGCGCTGTATTTTTGGTGCTTGACATTTATTATTTAAGGACTATGATTTAAAATAATCAGACTATTTACGCCTCTGATAAGTGCATTAAGTTGAAAACAAAAAAATTAAACTCAAGGAGGGTAAGCAGCGCAATGAAAGAGGCGAGAATATACAGGACAGGAAGGCGAGATTGGGATACGGGTAGAATAGGTCTTAATTCCTTTCAAATTTCCACAAATAGTAAAGTCAAAAGAGTTATATCTACTAGGAGGTATATTATGACTAGACGAAAAGTGCTGGCAACACTTTTTATTATTACGGGACTGATGTTGGCTACATCTCCCGTTTTTGCTCAGTGGCACACCGATACAAGAATCTCCAATACGGCTTCTTCATCGTACTCCGCTTACAACAGCGGAGCTTGGAGCATTGCTGCCGATAACGCAGACGTTTATATAGTCTGGAGAGATCAGAGCTTCACACAGTACGTACGCGGCGTTGTCTTTCCGATAGGAACACCGCCAGCTCCAGGTTCAGGAACCGCGCTAAGCACTGGTTCGGTTTCCTACGATGTAGGCGTGGCGGCAGGCGATAACACTAACGCGCACGTCGTATGGGATTATTCCAGCCATCAGTATTATAACGGATACAACGGTTCTTCCTGGGGCTCTGAGTACGATCACTTCTACACGGGCGATAACATGCGCGCACAATCCATAGCTAATAATTCGGCAGGAACTTCCTTTATTGTAACAACAGGCACGTGGAACAATCCGGCTTTTGTTTATCGAATCCGGTACCGCGAACGCTCTGCAGGCGGCAGCTGGACGCCTATGACTGATATTTGGGCACCGCCTTCAACCGACTACCATTATTTTGTAGCGCCTTCGATTTGCTTGACACCTACCGGTACAAGGCACATATCAATGGGGATTTACAGGACAGCAGGCCCGTCGTATACAATTGGGCACATGTGGAGCCCGAATGGAACCTCCTGGTCAAGCGAGTACGTTCTGCCGGCAAACAGCGCTTATCACGTTTACCCGACTTCTATCTGCAGCGATAAAAATGGTAATATCTTTATCGCCTACCTGAGTTACCCTTCTCCCTATCAAGTTCGAGTTATCGATAATGTAGGCGGCAGCTGGAACGCACCTGTAACTATATCAAACTCTACGACATCGATTAGTTACGTTTCAATTTGTTCGGATACGTTCGGCAACGTATGGGTTGGCTGGGACCAGGCCGGCGGAGCGGCTAACGAAATATTCTACGCAATGCGTCCGGCAGGCGGACCATGGGGAACACCGCAACCGTTAACCGCAAATGACGGTTATACGTCACGTTATATTAATCTGACAGCCGATAAAAATGGAAACGTTCACGCTAGTTGGACAGACAACCGCGATGGCAACTACGAGATATACTATAACTGGTTTGGCGGATCAAGCGGACCCGGTCCTGGCGGCGAGCGCGACCTTGCCTGCACGAGGATTCTGCAGCCCGTGGGCAAGATACAGAAGGGGACAATAGAGCCTAAGGCGGTTATTGCCAATCTGGGCGAGGAAATAGACTCAGGCTACGCCAAGTGCTTTATCACAGGACCCGGAGCCAACTACAACAAGGGCAACAAAGAAGGAATAGTGTACCTTGATCCAGGCCAGGAGAAGGAGATAACGTTCCCGGACTGGGAGCCTTCAGGCGTACCCGGCGACCAGTATCGCGTAGAAGTTGTTGTTTATCTCTGGCCCGAGAAGACGATAGCGGATTACGACTCTACGAACAACACAAAGGTCGCGTATGCAACTATCGCTTCAGGAACCGAAGTCGTGGCTACTACGGTAGTCAGACCTGAGGAAGGTTCCACTGTAGACAAGATGAAGCCCGCGGCATACTTCACGAACATAGGCACCGATCCCGCAGTTAATTTTTACTGCCATGCGGATATAACCCCGGGACCAACCACTGCCGAATACATGGACAGCGTGGGAGTATCGGATACCCTTCAGCCGGGTGATTCGACCTTAATCGAGTTTAAGGACTGGATATGCCTTGATGAAGCTCCCTTTACTGCAGAGTTTTATGTTACAGGTGTAGACGGAGCATTGAGGATCGTCAACTTTAACGGAACACCCTGGACCGGTATCGCCGAGAAGCCATACCTTTACGCTCCCGGCCTTTCCATATCGGGAACGAATATCAACTTTACCCTTCCCAAGGCGGCCAGCGTTAGCCTTAAGGTGTACGACGCCACAGGCAAACTCGTTTCAACACTTCTTGAGGGTTCTGCGGCGCAGGGCAATCATTCATACAATCTGAGCGCTCATTCCGGGGTATACTTCGTCAAGCTTGTCACGCCGGACTATTCCGCCGTACGCAAGGTCGTTATCTTTTAAATTAGACTCTTTTTAATGCTTTGAGGCGGCCATGGTGCCGCCTCTCTTGTTTTAGGGGATTTCCACGATATATTTCGATGCGTTTCACGTGAAACATCGCCGGGTTTTACAAGCATTATTAATTGACATTTCCCAGTCGAAGGGTAAACTCAGGGCGATGACAATCTCTATATACCCCCCAGGAGTATTCGACATAATCCTTGCATCTATAATAGCATTAGGAACCGCCATCCCTCTGATTTTTGCGCCAAAAAGGTTTTTCGCGGTCATTAGACTTCTGAGACCCTTAAGGCTCATCCACTACGGCGGTTTCGCGGCAGGCGGTGCAGTAATAGGCGCCGCAGTCGCTAACAAACCCCTGGATATCTACCTCATTCTGTGGTCGACCGTATCTGCTTTTATCGCTTTCCAGGCTGCCGTGTTTTTGAACGATATCTTTGACTCAGAAATCGACCGGTTGGCAGGCAAGGACACCCCTTTCACAAAAGGGGTTCTTTCCCGAAGAGGTTCGTGGATTCTTGCCGCAGGATTATCGATTTTCTCTCTGGTAATTGTTTCAAGGTGCGGGTTGGATAGTTTCCTTGCGCTTCTTTCTGCGCATATTGTATCCCTTGTTTATTCGACCCCCCTTCTGCGTGCGAAAAAGGTATACCCCCTGAACGTATTCCTTTTAGCGCTCGCAGGCCTTGCAGTGATGGTCTCCGGTTTTGCGAGTCATGCGCACTGGACGCTCTTTCCTGTAAGGATGCTTATATTGATCCTCCTCACCTTGACCTTGACATTCGGCACTAAGGACATGGCCGACGTTGAGGGCGACCGGGCAAGGGGCGTCAGGACTCTATTCACCATTCTTGGCTTAGAAAGCGGCTTGCGGGTAAATGCGGCGCTCGTTCTGGTTTCCTACCTTGCCACGCCGCTCATTCTCAACTATATTCCGCTCTTTTGGGCTGCGATACCTGCAGGTGCAATCTCATCTATTTTAATACTCTTGGCAAAAAAGAGAGTGAAATTAATTGAAGGACTCATTCTTCTTGTGTATATTGCGTTTGCCCTGGCGATCTTGTGGCTCATCGTGACCGCAAGGCTCGTGTTTCACGTGAAACAATCTCTTGCAACCTAATTTTTTACGCGACTTAAGCTCACAAAAGTGGGTTGTTAATCTCCGGGGTTTCTTTTATCGCCGTGGCACGAATCCCTGCATTCGTATGCCGAAACGAGGTCCCTTTTTACGGAAAAAAAGCAGGACAAAGAGCCACCAGAGGTGGCATGCGCCGAACGAGCGCTGGAAGCGCATGCATTCGGCAGAATCGATTCCAGACCCGGGGTCCCCAAGAAATTGCGAAGCGATTTCTTGGGGTGGGAAAGCTGGTCAGAAGATGGACAAAAGGTGGTCAAAAGACAGACAGAAGCTGGACAAAATTTCTGTGATGGTTAGTCAGTATTCGAGAAATGGAGTCCCGTTTGATGAAAAGCGTCACGAACTCCAACGTCATTGCGAGGAGAAACGCCGAAGGCGTTAGGACGCGGCAATCTCATAGCAG
>JAAYVC010000032.1 GCA_012517375.1 bacterium
ATGGATAGGCATCCAAATGCTGCAAGAGCAGGAATGTTTCAATCACTGTGGATTATTGGGCTGCTTCTTTTGTCCTGCGAAGCGGAACGAGATAATCCTTATGACCCTAAATCACCCCTTTACAGGGATGAAGGGGCATTGGTCGGTTGGGTAAAAACACGAACCGGTAAGCCCGTACCGGGTGTTGTCGTCGAAATAAGCCCTCATAATAAGTTCAGCGTAACCGATCTTGATGGTCGCTATGAAATGAAGTGCCTTAAATCAGGTGAAAGCAAGGTTTTTGCCTCTTTAAAAGGCTATTCAAGGGACTCAGGGGAGGTGACCATAAAGATATTAAAGACGGATACCTTGAATTTCGTTCTCGACTGCCTTCCGCAATTCGAACATTGCTTGGTCAGAACTTACAATATAATCAACAAGAACAATCAGGCTGAATTCGAGACAGCCGTTGCCGATGGGGACGGTGTTGTTGATATAGATTCTGTTTCATGTTGGGTGGAAGATATTCTGGATACATTCAGGCTTGAATATGACGACGGCGTTTACAAGAAAACAATTCAAGCCAAAACGCTGCCGGGAAATACCCTAGAGTCTCTTGCAGGCAAGGACGTTTTTTTTATTGCCTACGACAAGGCTGGCTCTTCCTCAGTTTCAAGTCCATGCGTGATAACCAGAATCATTGACGAAATCCCAACGCTAGTTGAGCCTGTGAATTTTCAGATTGTGGATAAAAATCCTACACTTGTGTGGAATAAAACCCTTACTTCCTTTCCTTATTCGTGCAGAGTGGAGGTGATGAGTACGCAATTGGGTGTAATATGGTCAAGGGACGGCATTTCTTCGAATGACACGACCGTTACAGTTGATGAAAACCTTGAAGCCGACGACTACTCATGGGTGGTCTGGATAGTAGATGAATACGGGAACCATTCCAGATCGATAACTGCCGGATTCAAGGTAAAATGACCCGCAAGAATCTTGAAGTCCTGAATAAGGTTACAAAGACCATAAATTCAATAATGGATTATCCTGTTCTTTTAGAAAAAGTAATGGACCTTGCGCTTGAAACCGTCAACGCCGAGCGGGGAGCGATAATCCTCGAGGACGCTAACAATCTTGAATTCGCGGTCGCTCGCGATATCTCCAAAGAGAACTTAAAAGCGCTCGCCGATCTTTCGTCCAGCGTAGTCCGGAAGGTTATAACAGAAGGTAAACCGATACTTCTGCATGATGTACAGGACGACCAGCGATTCAAGGAGGCAAAAAGCGTAGTCAAGCACGATATCAGATCGGTTTTGTGCGTTCCCTTGACGTCAAGGGGCAAACTCTCGGGCGTTATCTATGCAGACACCAGAAGCAGAAGAGGCGTTTTTACGAGCGAGGAGCTTGAGTTCCTGGCTGCATTTTCAGATCAGGCAGGTATAGCCATTGAAAATGCAAGACTCCACAGCATGTTAGCCCAGGAAAACGTGCATCTGAAACAGGAACTCATGCACGAGAATCTGTTTTCGAACATCGTAGGCAGAAGCGCCTCGATGCAACGGGTATTCGATATCCTGCGAAAAATCCTGAATTCCAACGTACCGGTGCTTATTTCAGGTGAAACTGGCACAGGAAAGGAACAGGTTGCCCGGGCGCTTCATTACAACGGCCCAAGGAAGGACGCTCGATTTGTTCCTATATACTGTGGCTCATTGCCTTTAGCTCTGTTTGAATCCGAGCTTTTCGGCTACAAAAAAGGGGCGTTTACGGGCGCAAGCCAGGATAAAAAAGGTTTCTTTGATGAGGCAAACGGAGGAACACTCTTTCTTGATGAAATCACTGATATCAGCCCGGACGTTCAGGCAAAGCTCTTGCGGGTCTTGCAGGAGCAGGAGTTCTTTCGCATAGGCGATACTTCTCCGAGAAGGGTTGATGTAAGGGTTATTTCAGCCACGAACAAGAACATCGAAACGGAGATCAAGAATAACCGTTTCCGCGAAGACTTATTTTACAGATTAAACGTAGTTCGCGTTGAACTTCCGCCTTTAAGGGAACGCAAAGGCGATATTTCACTGCTTTCAGGCCATTTCCTGACCAAGTCTGCTAAAGAGTCTGGGAAAAAAACGGAAGGGTTTACTCCCGAGGCTTTAGAACTTATGGAAAACTACTCCTGGCCCGGGAACGTCCGTGAACTGGAAAACATCGTTTCAAGAGCCGTTGCACTAGCCTCAAACCGCTTAATCACACCGGATTTGCTGGGCATTACGCAGCCGCAAAAGAAATCGCCGCCCGACCCAGGCTTTGACAAATCCTACAGAGAGGCGTTAAAGCATTTTGAGAGTGAGTATATTCTGGATGTTCTCGAGAAATGCAAAGGGAACCGGAAGCTTGCAGCCCAGAGGATGGGTATATCGCTCAGAAACCTGCAGTACAAACTCCGGGATATTCAGGATGAGGAAAAAGCTTAAGAACTACCGTATCGTTAGGGAGGTTTCGAGTTCACTGGGTACCACTGTCTATAAGGCCGTTCAGGAACCGCTCGCCAGGTACGTAAGCCTTAAGGTAATGCACGAGAAACTTGGGAAGGACGATGAGATGGTGCAGAGATTCGAGCGTGAGGCCAGGATTTGCGCGAACCTGATTCATCCAAACATCGTAAGGCTTTTCGATTACGGAAGGTGGAGGAATGAGTATTACATCGTCCAGGAGTGGATTGATGGTATGTCTTTAAGAGAACTGCTCCAACGAGGACCTATGCCTCTCAACATCGGCGTCTATCTAATAAGAGAACTTACCGCAGGACTAGCTTATGCACATTCACAAGGCATAGTTCACCGGGACATTAAACCTGCGAATATACTTATAGGCTTTGACGGTTCTGTCAAGATAGCCGATTTCGGCGTGGCACGCTCCTCTTTTCTTCCCGATCTGACTATAGATGGCACGCTTATAGGTACTCCTGCTTACAGCTCCCCCGAGCAGATAAGATGCGATAAGGTTGACGAAAAAGCGGACATATTCTCCCTTGGGGTGGTTGTTTACGAATCGCTTTCAGGCGCAAATCCTTTCGAGGCGGATAATTACTCGCAAATTGTTGAAAAAATCCTTAAGAAAAGACCTGAACCTTTATCGAAGGTAAATCCTTCAGTGCCTGCGAAGGTTTCGAAAGCGGTACAGAAGATGCTTTCAAAAACCGCTCAAAAACGTATCGGGGATCTTCACGAACTCCGGAGAATTCTCGATGGTACTAAAAGCTTCAGGAATATCGAAGCCCAACCAGAAGACATGGCTTTCTATCTTAAAGAACCTGAGGAGTCAGTTAAACCTCCTCTGATTAACAAAAGAAAAACCATGTGGCAATTTTTCGTGTATCCGGTGCTTGGAGCCTGCGTTTTTCTTCTTCTCGTTTTTTTCCTTGCAGGTCTTTTTCCAGCCAGGAAAAACACAAGAAACAATGATCGTTCGGATACTCCGTATTTGTCGGCCGATGCCGGTTCCGATGCGCAAAAGATGATACAAAAAACAACAGTCAATGATAACCGGACACTAGCGCAGTCCACGGCCGCAAGAAACTCTTATTTGAGATTCCAGGTTAAACCATGGGCAAGGGTCTACGTTGACGGTTCATACTTCGAGACCACGCCTACAGGAAGGCTCGTCTCAGTTGTTCCCGGTACACACAGGCTAAGCTTCAGGCACGATTCCCTGCCGACTTACGAGGAGGTCGTAAGCGTCCTGCCAGGAGAAACACTGGCGGTTAATGTAAATCTCGAAGCCGAACTGGGCTGGCTGTACGTGTCCGTCCGGCCTTGGGGTGAGGTCTTCATTGACGGTTCACTGCAGGGCACTTCGCCTTTTCAGAAACCTTTTCGTCTTAGCGCGGGAAGTCACAAATTGATGGTTCTTCATCCCTCATATCCTCAGTACGAAAGCGAGATTCACATCTCAGTACAAGACACTCTCAGGATTAACGTTACATTGCAGGATACAATCTGATTATGGCACGGAAATTGCTTATAAATAATATAATGAAGCAATTGAGCGTTTTAATGAATCGGAACGTGTCGTAATGTACGCCTTTCTGTTTGCATTCTCTCTTGTGGGACTTGCACTTGAGAACGAAACGTTGAAGGAACTTGAAGAGCTCTATTATGAAGGTTCGTACGAGAGGGTCATAGAGATAACCGAAAGTTTAATCGCATCCGATAGCAGTATTGAAAAGGATATGCTTCTTGAATTGCACAAATACAACGGATTTTCCTTCGTTGCACTTGAAAAAAGGGATTCGGCAAAAAAGGAGTTCAAGGCTATCCTGGAACTGGAGCCCCGATTCTTGCTTGACCCGCAGATGGTTTCTCCTAAAATAATTGAGATATTTGAGGAGGTCCGGAGCGAGATGCCGAAGATAGCATCCATCCCTAAGGATTCTCTCGAGGTTGAGTTTCCTGCAGATACCTCAGATAAGAGAACCATACTTGATTACAGGAAAGCGTTGCTTTTCTCGACCGCTTTCCCGGGTGTAGGACAGGCGTATTCGGGACAAAGACTTAAGGGATGGGGATTCATAGCAGGTGAGGGACTATGTATAGCCGGCTTTATTGTTTCACAAGTTTATACGGATAAAACTCATGATGAGTATCTCAAGGCTACCGAACCGGCTGATATTGAAGCTAAGTACCGGGTATACAACAACTGGTATAAAGCAAGAAACGCTCTTGGCGGATTATCCATCGGGATTTGGTTCTCGGCTCCGCTTGAACTGGTTCTTTTTCCGCCAAAGTGGGCAAAAAAACGTTAGCTTAGAGGTTTGTGTATTATGAATGAACTTACAGGCAAAAAGTCAGAGATAAATGGAATATCTCCGGCAATACGCAACAGAATGAGGGGCATGAAACGCTTGGCGGTGATCGTCGGCGTTCTGGCTTCTGTTTCTTTCGCGGCTTCCGCCGCCATATCCGGGACCATTTACGATATCGTGACAGGCAAGGGCCTCTCCGAAAAAGTGGTCTTTGCTGAAAAAATCGATTCCCTTCCTCGTGACTCAATAATCGACCCCATGGATTCCTTGTATTTCAGCACGGTTACAAACGAAAAAGGCGATTACAGTTTTACCGGGCTTCCTCCCGGAATGTATTCCGTTTATGTAAATTCCCCTAATTACTTTTCTTATGGATTTCCTGAGGTGCTAGATATCAATGACGGCATAGACCAAAGTGGTATAGATATTGCCCTTAATTCCCCTGACAGGGACACTTTCAGCGTTTCGGGCGAGGTTCAGCTTCTTGAATCCTTCGGATATCCCTGGTTCGGAGAAGTTATGGTTTTCTCAAATAATGGTCAGATTATAGGAGGAATACCAATTTTTTCTCTGGATTCAATACCCTCGAAACCTGCAGATACGGTTCCATCCATCCAATCGTATTCCGTGGAGTCTCTTCCTCCTGTGGCATGTAAGTTCGAAAGCTTCGTTTACGGTTATCTTCCGCAGTATTTTGATCACGTATATGAAGCCGATACAGCGGCATTAATGGTAAGGCCTGGAACCGGAGAGATAGATTTCCTGCTCGAAATGGGTACGCCTGACTCCTTCTTTTCCGGAGAGATATCAGGGAATATCCGGGGCACTCGCGGCCCGCTGCCCTACGCATCTGTTTACGCAAAAAAAGGAACCAAGCTGGCTTATGGAACCATAAGCGATTATTACGGTTTTTACTATATTTTCGGCCTTGAACCGGGTACGTACACAATTTACGCCACACGGCCCGGATACTACACCGGACAATACAAAAACAACATCACGGTTGCAGATTCGCCTGTTTCTGACATTAATATAACGCTTACGCCTAAAGATGCAGTCGAAGAACCGGAAGCATCCCTGCATGATGATTTTGGACTCGAGGTCTTCCCTAACCCTTTCGCTTTAAACGCAACAATCCGCTATTTGTTAACCCGCCATAGCCGGGTTTCGCTCAAGGTTTACGACGTCACGGGCATGCTGGTAGGAAACCTCTTTGAAGGTAGCCAGCCGCCCGGTAAATATGATTTCAGCTGGAACGGAACAGATTCAAGAGGCCAACCGCTTCCGCCGGGAGTTTACTTCATAAGACTTGAGCATAATGGTTATTCCTGTTCAAAAAGCCTTGTGGTAATAAGATAATACCCTTTTCTATCAATAGAGCAGAGTGCAATTTTTTGCACGTGCAGGCAAGAAATTGCATATAAATGGGGTATACTGAAATCACAAAAATTTAGTCCCCGAATTTTTTTTGTCTCAATAACATTCATGTTCCATGACTTGAAAATGTAACATTAAACATTGCATAACTTGCATTCTTAACTTCATCTTGACATTTTTCTTCGTAGTACGATTCACTTGCATTTCGCATTTTCTCCGTGAGTGGAACGATTCTTGCTTATAACGTACTAATCTTAATCTTCTCCTACGCTTGATCCTTACAATAAGCCTGGGATCTCTACTAACAGAGGTCCCAGCATTTTGTTGCCTTCAAAAGATATTTTTTCCCATTCGTCTTGTATATAGGTAAATTTATCCCGCAAGTGCAAGCAATTGCGTCAATCTTGTGAGTGAATAATATAAAGCGAAACCGCAGTTACGGTTTAAGCCTCATAAATGTTTAACTTGTCTTGATCCTGCAGTTCTGGCACGGTTATTGCTCTAAATGCGACTGTAAAGACTTCCGTGGGAGAAGAAAAAAACATTCTCGTAAAGGAGAAAAAGATGAAAAAAACACTAATACTCTCAACGCTTCTGCTTTCGGCGAGTCTGTTTGCACAGACCGGTTCCATCTCGGGTACGATAACCGACATGGTCACCGAGCAGCCGATTGAGGGAATAAAAGTCATACTGTCGGATGCTTATTATGAATACCCCTGGGACGATTCCATACCATGGGACGACACGATACCCAGAGATACAATCTGGAACGATACTGTACCTATGCCAGGTACGCCAACGGATCCAACAGAACCGCTTTGCTGGGAAACCCTGACCGGCTCGGACGGTTCCTATAAATTCGATGAATTACCTGAAAGTTTTTATTCCGTTTACGTAGATGTTTTTCCCGAAGGATATGACCCTTTCGATCCTGACGATTCTCTTGATCCGAGGGATAGTTTGATAGACACCATTCCTTTCAAATACTATCCTGCGGTGTACCCCGAGTTGATAGAGCTTAGCGACGGAGAGGAAGCAAGCGGCATCGACCTCGCGCTTATTCCCTGGGGTTCGGATACGTGTTCTATTGCCGGAAAGGTTACCCTTGTCGATTATGTCGAGGATTCAAATAAGTTCTGGTGGGGCTGGGTTACCGTTTTTTCCAAAAACGGACAAATAATCGGCGGAGGATTCGTTGATCCCTTAACGTGGGGAGGAGATAGTCTGGATGACAGCATACCCGACGGAATTCCGGGGTATACCTACTACTTTGTCAACTGGCTTCCCCCCGTCCAATGCTATGCAGTAGCCGAAGCGTGGGCGTATACATGCAATTTTGATTCACTTAACCCCGGAAGAGACGAACCCGATTACGAATACTACTACCCTCAGTACTACGATCACGTCTACAGTGTAGAGGAAGCAACCCTTATTACGCCACTGAATCCTATACTTGACGGAATAGATTTCGACCTGGAGAAGGAACAGGGTGAACAGCAGCTTCTTGCAGCTGCATCAGGCAGCATCTCGGGACAGATACTCGGCGGTAAAGGCGAGATAGCCTATACAACCGTCTATGCAAAGAAGGATGGAAAAATCATAACCGGCAAGCTCAATAAAGATGGAACTTACACCCTCAATGTCGGACCCGGAACCTACGATGTATACGCATCCCGTCCCGGATACAAGACAGGCAAGTACGCAGGAAAGGTAACGGTTGCAGACAAGCCTGTTACTGGAATCAACATTTCGATGGTTTACGTTGCGGGAATTAATGAACCTACACCCGGTAACATCTCTCCCAAGCTTCTCATTCAGGCAAATACCGTATCTCGAGGCGCGCCTTCGGCTATAAGCTTCAGCTTGCCCGAATCAGGCAAGGTGTCGGTCAAGATATACGACGCCAACGGCGCTCTGGTTCGCACGCTTGAGCAACGCTCAGGCCAGGCAGGCGTTCACAGCCTTAACTGGGACTGGCGCGACGCTTCTGGAAGCCCGCTTGCAAGCGGCGTTTACTTCTGCCGAGTAGAGCAGAACGGCAAGTGCGCGAGCAAATCACTTGTACTAATCAAATAAAAGCTTTACTTACGAAAGCGGGAAGTCTCTCGCATCGTTGAGACCTCCCGCAAGTTGCTCCTCCTGGTAAGACTGCAACTAATCAGGACTCTGCAAAGGGTCCTGATTTTTTTTGACCCACAAGAATGCATCGCATTCTTGTGGGGGCCCCGAACCTAGTCAGATTTGACTTTTTGAAGTCAGGTATCATCTTATTTCGCCAAGCCAGAATTAAAGGTATGAATCAAGAATCGCGGTCTGGCTTTAATAAATGTAGTCCCAAATCATGGTCAAAAGGGTGACAAAAATGGGACAGAAGATGGACAAAAGCCCCCCCAAAAGAGTGACAAAAGATGGACAGAAATAGGACAAAAGTTGGACAGAAAGGGACGCCTCTTGAGGTCAGAATTGGATATTAGTGATCAGATTTAGAAAAAAACGTCATGAACCATCAACGTCATTGCGAGACGGCTCCCAGCCGACGAAGCAATCGCCCAAAACCAGGCGATCCTGTCGGTCGCTACCTTTGATTTAAATTAATCTGCTTATTAAGCCCATGCGGCACCTGGCCGCTCACTCAGAGATGACGTTGGTGTGAAAGGGGTACCCCCGTTATCTAAGAACTACGACCTTACGGATGATACTGGCCTTCCCTGCCGCGAGCTTAATAAAATACACCCCGGACGAGAAACTCGACTTCATCGCCACTTGACCTTCGCCTTGAACCCGGTAGCTCTCGATACGACGGCCCGCGGGGTCGAAAAGGCTGATGGTTCCCTGTCCGCTATTAGGGATTGAGTAAGAAACAATAAGTGAGGAAGGCGGACGTAACAATTCCTCGATCTCAAGACTAATGGCTTGTGGCAATGAGGGTTCTTCTATGCCGATTATGGCTATCCAATGCGATAGGGCGTCGTCCTCATCCGATTCGTCGGGCGTCATGACCGTACGTACAGTAAGGGTGCAGTGCTCGGGAGAGGACCATGTTGCGAACTCAAGGGTATCTTCAGTATCGGCCGGAAGCGACCACGGCAATGTGTCTGCATATAACGTATCGCCGTACTTCCACGCCTCGGCTATGACAAGGAAGGTGTCAGCAGCCTTACGGCCAAAGTTCTTAATGCGGGCTTTTGGGGTTAGCGGTACGCCCGGGGCTAGACCTTGCGGGCTGAGTATTTCCTTGACACCAACATCATAGTCCGCGTAGCCGGTAAGCCGGATGTCGTCAAGATATACCTTTTGGCACCACCAAGTGTTTTCGAATTGCATGGCAAAGTTGCGGAGTACGAATTTGTTAACTTCCCGCGTACCCGAAATTCCTTTAATGCCGTTGAAGTCATCATAAACGTCTCTTGAAAAGGTTTTCCACTTGTTCAGCTCAACCTTTTCTTTAATAACCTTGAGATATGTCAAATCATCTGGGTATTCGAAGGGATAAGCATAATATAGCTGGTACCGCATATCCAGTGTTGGGCCGATTTCCGGAATCGAAAGCAGGTTTACAGAGAAGGTTGAATGTTTTAACGAATCAACGTCGCACGAGTCGAAATAAAATACCGTTAGCGAATCCAAATCCGCCAAAAGCTTAGTAACTACAAACTCCTGATAGATAATCGCCGAATCCCTTACATCATTAAAAACACCATCAGGGGCATTTCGAGTGTCAAACCATGCAGAATACCTGCCTTCGTGAACAAGTAATGTGTCCTCTAACATGAACTTCGCGCAGCTTATTAATCCATCGGTTGCGCCTGTCTCAGCGGTCCACGCGCTTACGTTGCTCTCGAAGTCGTGAGACTTGATAAGGTTGACGCGCTCAAGAGCGAAGAGGTCTAAGTAAATCAAAATACAAAGCAAGGCAATAATTTTCTCAGTATGTCTTTTCACTTTTTTCCTCCAAGTGACCTATCTTGGTTTGGGTACAAAATCCGGGTAATCGGCTGGTGAATCTGCGCTCGCGGTTATTGTCCCGTCCTTTGATACCACCAAAAAGCAGGCCGGACTTTTCAGGATTGGTTCAATTCTTTTGTAATCTATATTAGTAAGTATCGGGTAGTCCCAATCAATCTGTGCAAGTTTTGCTACAATGCCCAGTTCTTCTGGAAAAGGGTGACTAAATACAAGCGTCAAATCAAACCCAGGTTTATCATTGACATAATCACGGGCTGCATTGAAAACATTGTAAAGCGCACATTCTTGTGGGGAACTGAATACTATAATATGATCCTTGTCACGTGTAAGCATGTCTTTAAGCGAATACTCAATACTATCGGATGAAATCAAACGGACGGAATCAATTGTGTTGCAGTATCCCTTTGGTTTCAATTTCTCCCTGTCGCACGGCTTGCAGGTGTCAGAGTTAGAAGTATCAGGTACAACCTTGTGAATGCCTTTAAGCTGTTCGGCTGTGAGCATCTTTGTGCTCCATCCAAGTTCTCTTTCTTCCCGAAAATTGGGCGTCACAATCTCATATTTCCCAACGACAATTGATGTATCATCCTTACTTTCAAGTAAGTATATTCCTGATGTGTCGGCAAACAGGAACTCTTTATCGGCTGAAGCATAGCCAAGGTACTTGATCTCCTTATCCGAATACGAGTAAAGATCAAGATTGAATATTGGGTAGAGCACTCTAGGGACTACTAAACGATTATTGGATAACTCATAAACTGGATATGAATGCGTCCAGGTCTTGAACCACTCCTCGGCTTCACCGCTGATGCATCCACTGGAATCGTATTTAAACCATACTTTGTCAAAATCAACAGCATCAAGAAATGACCTAAAATGATCAGGAATAGTCCTTTCGACTAACAATATTCCATCTTTAGTTAAAAGATGGATATCAGGACTAATGCTTAAATTGAATACCACTTCTCCAGTTGATATTATATTAACAAGCGGATCAATAAATGTTCCTGCAAAAGGCCCTTTTTTTTCGGCCTTAGAATACAGCTTTTCGCACAACTGGTAAGATTTCAATTGTACGTCGGTTTCATTGAGTTCAACAATGGAAACAACTGGATAGTTTGTCTGGATGTTTCTTGAAGCAATCGCTAATGTGTTATGATCGTATACGACATCGGAAATACCGCTTGATGACAAAGAAAGAGGCATAAGAAGACTAGAGGCATAATTACCGTTACGATCAAAGATATTTAAACGTTTCGAAATATCATAACAACCAAACCTTGATTTCGCATCTCTATATAAAGTGTATGGGACAGTGATTGAACCAGGCCTTGATATTCTTTCCGCACTGCCGGTTGGAATTGGAAGTGTTCTTTTGAGTTCTCCATCTGAAGAAAAAAAATACCCCATCCATAATTTTTGGGCTCCACCGACTTCAATCCAAAAGATTTCGCCAGATGGTATTCGAGCAAAGAGTGGGCGTATCTGCAACCCCTTCAATACGGGAGGACCTACAGTTTTAGGGCGATATAGATTGAATTCACATCTTTTAACCAGATTTAAATGGCTAAAGTCAGATGATGCGATACTTAAAAGAAATTGAATCTGAAGTATTGCTATAAGTATTTTCATCTTTTTTTAATCTCCTGGATTACAAAAGATTGTGGGAGGATACCTCCCACAATCTTTAATTGTTGGTTTTAATCTAAATACCAGGACAGCCTGACGCAGCCCAAACATCAAGAGCGCTTTTCAAGTAACTCAGTATGTATCCACCCGAACTTTGCACCGAATATATTTTATTCATAGGATCAATGATTCCGGCTTTGAAGTAGATGCTTAAATCATCTTCACCTATATAGGCAGGATTATTTCGTAAGAAACTATACAGCAATTCAGGTGTGCAAGGCCCAGGTGTCCACGGATAAGGTCCTGGAACAAGAGAACAATAACAAGAGCCGGCACCTCGGGGGCAATCTTCACAACCCGAAGTGAGTTTGTTTTGATTGCCTGGCCCCTGGGCACCATCATATATGGCATACGTAACCATAGGAAATAGCATCAAACCTAGCACCATCGCTATGCCTATTATCGTCGCTATCGTTCCTTTTTTCATGATTTTTTTCTCCTTTTCATTACCCCCCCCCCCCCGTTTATATTACAGGGGGGAGTTTGGTTTTCCCTCCTCGTTCGGAAAACCTCTTTTCCTGTTGCTTCGCTAAACTCACCTTAAAATTACGCATTTTTTGAAAAATGTCAATACTTGCATTAATAGTATCATTTTTTACAGAAGTATTTTGTTGGAGTTGAGCAAGGTTCATTTAAGAGGTTGACAGCTTTCCTCTTTTGGGTTACTTCAGCGCCGAGACCTTGACAAACCCTTTTAATTTATTAGTATGTGTTTATAGGTAAGATGGGATATGGCGTAATAAATAAGTTAGCGAGTTGTTTCATTTGCTGGAGGACTTAAATTGAATGCCCTTGAAAAAAAGGCGGAGAGGCGTCTGGTTACCGTATTATTTGCGGACCTCTCGAACTTCACAAGCCTTTGCCACGAGATTGACCCAGAGGAAAGCGTCAAGATAGCGAACATCGCCTTCGAGCGCATCAATAAGGTAGTCTCGGCAAACGGCGGCATGATTCACAAGTACGAGGGCGACGCCGTTATGTGTCTCTACGGATTCCCTGTTTCCCACGAGGACGCGCCCGAACGGGCGGTAAAGACCGGTCTCGAGCTTTTAGGAATAATGCCCGATATAAATGAATCCGTTCACAGCCAGACCGGCATCAAGTCAGGACTCGACCTTCACGTGGGCATACATTCGGGTCCTGTTGTCGTGAGCGAGGTGGGTTCCAACGAAAAGAAGGAATACACCGTGATGGGCAACACGGTGAACCTTGCATCCCGTCTCAAGGACGCGGCGCATGCAGGAACCGTGCTCGTCTCGACATCCGTCTACCGCACAACGCGATACCTAATCGAATATCAGGACGAGGGCATGCAGACTCTCAAGGGCATTGATACTCAGGTGAAGCTCTACCGACCGGTAAAGCTCAGGGAAAAGCCGGAACCAAAGCGGGGGATAAGGGGTCTTCACTCGCCGCTCGTAGGCAGGGATTCAGAGTTCGAGGCTATAAAGGAAAAGATTCGCGGCCTCGAACAAGGCTCGAGCGGCGTATCGTTCATCACGGGCGATGCGGGAATAGGCAAATCCCGGATATGGCAGGAGATAAAGGATTTCATTGAATACGAGGACGTGGGCGTTCGGATACTCGAGGGGCAGTGCATTTACCACGGCGAACACCTTGCCTACTGGCCCGTTCTGCAGATACTGGACCAGATTTTTGCAATAACGGACAAGGACAACCCTGACGCCATCAAGGCTAAGATAACGGAAAAGGTGTCCGGACTGCTTCCCCAGAACTGGAAGGACATTGCGCCCTACGTCGGCCAGCTTTTCTCGCTCAAGTTCTCGGACGAACTCGACGAGAAGATCCGCTATCTTTCGCCCCGCGACCTTCAGCTGAAGATTCTCGGCAGCATAACGACCCTTCTTGAGGCAATGGCGGAACAAATCCCCGTACTCCTTGCCATAGAAGACTATCATTGGATTGACCCGGCGTCGCTTGCTTTCATAAGATTCGCTTTCGGCTCCCGGGACACGCGAAACGTGATGCTTCTGTGCCTGTCGCGCGACGGGATGGACGAGGAGTTCCAGAAGGTCAAGGAGGAGCTCAGAACAAAGTCCCAGGAATCGTTTACGGAGATAAAGCTCAACCCCCTGGACCGCTACTCCTCGCTTGAGCTGACGTACAATCTTTTAGAGATACCCGGATTCTCGAAGGACTTCAAGAACAAGGTGCTCGCAAAGGCGGAGGGCAACCCGTTCTTCCTGGAGGAGATAATCAACTCGCTCATTGATTCGGGCGTTATCGTCTTCGAGGACGGCATGTGGCTGCAGCAAAAGAAGCTCGAAGAGATAAAGATTCCGGATACCATCCAACTCGTAATAGCCTCAAGGCTTGACAGGCTCGAGGAGAATCTCAGGAGCGTTCTGCAGATGGCTTCAGTCATCGGCCGCACGTTCTACAAGAGCATTCTAGCAGAGATTCACGAGGACAAGAAGCGCCTCATCGGCTACCTCGAGACGCTCGAGGAGTACAAGTTCATACTGCATCTCTTGTCGTCCGGTCAATCCGCAGAAGACGTCGAATACATGTTCAAGCATCCCTTGATTCAGCAGGTTACTTACACGAGCCTTCTCAAGGCGAAGCGCAGGAAGCTTCACAAGCTTGTTGCCGAGTCCATGGAGCTTTTGTACAAGGACAGGATAGAGGATTTCGTGGAGCTTATTGCCCAGCAGTACGCCTCAAGCGACGACTTCGATAAGGCCGTCGAATGGCTGCTGCGCGCGGGCAAGAAGGCGAAATCGAACTACGCGAACGAAAACGCGCTTGAGTATTACCGCAGCATAGTTTCCATAATTACCGAGAATGCAATCAGCAACCCTCAAGCGCTAATTGCCTCTTACGAATCTATGGCTGATATCTGCAAGAACACGGGCCGCAACGCCGAATCTATAGAGAATTACACCAAGATATTCGATATAACGGAGGACGGACTCATCAGGGCGAGAATCACGAGGAAGATAGCGGATACCTACCAGAAGCAAAGCATGTACGCCGAGGCGCTAGAGCATCTCGAAAAGAGCGGCGAAATACTGGACGAGGTGAAGCGAAACATCCACTCGCTGGAGCGCAAGGACGATTACTTCCTTGAACGCTACACACTTTACCATCACATCGCATGGGTGAACTATCTGAAGGGCGATTTCGCCGAGGCGAAAGCTTACTCCGACAAATCGTTCGGGGAGATAGAAAAAGTGGAAGACAGGAAGGAGAAGAGCATTGCCATGGCGAGCGCCCTAAACGTTCAGGCTGCGGTCATGTGCAGGACAGGAGAAACCGAGCAATCGTACGAATGCTATATGAAGGCGGAGAAGATTTTCGAGGAGGAGGGGGACCTTTCCGGTCTCGGCACTATCTACAACAACTGCGTCAACTACTTCGCAGAGAAGGGCGACTACATAAGCTGCATAAGGTATCTCGAAAAATCCATCGAGATAGCAACCAAGACCGGCAACGCGCTCGGAGAGGCAATATCGAGCTTCAACCTCGGGCACGAATACCTCAATCTAGGCAACTACGTGATGGCAAGGGATTATCTCGAGCGTTACCAGAAGCTCAACAAGCTCATTAATAACCGTCTTGGCGAGGGCTGGGCCGCGGAAACATATGCAAGGTTCTATGAAGAGCAGGGCATGAAGGATAAGGCAATGGAATCGGCAAATCTGGCCATAGAGATATTCCGCGAGGTGAAGAGCGAGATAAAGGAGATGGGCGCGAAGCTTACTAAGGCAGATCTCTTGACAGAGTCGGGAGCCTACGAGGAAGCGCAGGTGCTGCTCTGCCAGGTCGAGGAGTATGCGAGGAAGAACTCGGTAACGGACTATATTGTCGCAGTCCACATCTCCCGCGGCGCCATCCTCGAACGCAAGGACCCAGAGGCGGCGCTTGCGGAGTATCATAAAGCACTTGATCTCGTAAAGAGGATAGGCTGGGTTTCAGGTCTGTCTGAGATATACTTCAATATCGGCAGGATGATGGAATCCATGAACAAGGAGGGGTACTCCGAGTATTACGAGAATGCGAAAAAAACACTCAGGGAAACGGCCGAGAAGATTACGGACGAGGATTTAAGGCATTCGTTTCTGAACAAGCCTTTTAATAAGAGGATAATGTCCGCATAGATAAAAAGATCTCCTGGAATTAATCAGCCGAACAGGTCTTGTTTGTTGGAGTCGCGAGTAAAAAAATATCGATATTACTGATCAGGCTCTATTAAAAAACTGCTGGTTTTAAAAGAATGCTCAAGCGAGAGGGGTAAAAAAAACCCGATAAATTAGTCGGCTTTGCGTCTCTGGGGCGCTTTCTTGAAGCGGGGGTGCTTGCCTTCGAGAATTGTATCCTCGTCGATAATGCATTCTACACAGCCTTCAGACTTGCGCTCGGGCAGCTCGAACATGATGTCGAGCATGGTCTGCTCCATTATCGAACGCAGTCCGCGTGCTCCTGAGCCGCGTTCGTATGCTCGCCGGGCTACAGCTCCGAGCGCGGATTGTGTGAACGAAAGCTTTATGCCTTCCATCTGGAAGTAATGCTCGTACTGAGTGAGAACAGCGTTGCGTGGCTCGGTAAGGATGCGGACGAGCGACGGTTCATCCAGAGAAGTCAGGGATACAATGACCGGTATGCGGCCCACGAGTTCTGGAATCAGACCGTAGTGAACGAGGTCCTCCGGCTCAACGCGCGCGAGAATCTCGTCGTCGGAATAGTGCTCGACCCTGTCGCGTTCGATTCCAAAGCCTATGGCAACCTTGCGTAGTCTTGACCGTATTATGGGAGCAAGGCCGTCAAACATGCCGCCGAAGATGAAGAGAATCCCCCTGGTATCCATGGGAATGTACTGCTGTTCAGGATGCTTGCGACCGCCCTTCGGGGGAACGTTCGCCGTGGTTCCCTCAATAATTTTTAATAGCGCCTGCTGGACGCCCTCTCCTGAGACGTCCCGCGTTATAGAGGGCGAGTCAGATTTACGGCCTATTTTATCTATCTCATCAAGATAGATGATTCCCTGCTGCGCCCGGTCAAGGTCGTAGTTCGCGGCTTGAAGGAGCCGCAGAAGGATGTTTTCAACATCCTCTCCAACGTAGCCAGCCTCGGTCAACGGAGTGGCATCCGAGATTGAGAAAGGCACGTTCAGGTAGCGCGCCATCGTCTGCGCGAGAAGGGTTTTGCCTACGCCGGTCGGACCAATCAAAAGGATGTTGGATTTATCAATCTCCACTCCCTTCGAGCGCGTTATCAGTCTCTTGTAGTGGTTGTAGACCGCTACCGACAGAACCTTCTTCGCGCGCTCCTGGCCTATAACGTATGCGTCGAGATGGTTCTTGAACTCCGAAGGGGTGGGCAGAGTACCGAGCGAGAGGGTCTGTTCGGCCTTCTCCTCGTTGGTGATGACTTCCCCGAACAGCCTTACGCACGAATCGCATATGTATGCGTGTCTTCCGGAGATGAGCCGCTTGACGAGCTGTCTGGGTCTTCCGCAGAAAGAGCATTCGATCTGCTTTGCAGACTGCGATTTATTTTTTTCCGGCATCAGGAATGCTCGAAGGAACGAGTATATCGTCGATGAGGCCGTAGGTCTTTGCTTCCTCCGGGCTCATGAAGTTGTCGCGGTCGGAATCAACCGCTATCTTTTCAATGGGCTGACCGGTCGCATCTGCAAGTATCTCGTTCAGGCGCTGCCTCCACTTAAGGAGTTCGCGGGCGTGAATTTCGACATCCGAGGCCACGCCTGAAAGTCCTGATATCGAAGGCTGGTGAAGCATTATGCGCGAGTTTGGAAGTGCGAAGCGCTTGCCCTTTGTTCCTGCGGCGAGAAGAACAGACGCAATGGACGCTGCCATTCCCACGCATATGGTCATGACCTTTGATTTTATGTACCGCATGGTGTCGTAAATCGCAAGGCCGGACGTTATTATTCCGCCCGGCGAGTTAATGTAAAGATAGATATCCTTGTCAGAGCTTTCAGCGTCAAGGAACAATAGCTGCGCCACGATAAGATTGGCTACGTTGTCGTCCACAGGCGAACCCAGGAACACGATTCTGTCCTTCAACAATCTGGAGTAGATGTCATATGCCCTTTCTCCTCTTCCTGTCTGTTCAATTACTATCGGGATATACAATCCTGCCTCCTTGAGCTGCTCGCTCCAAGAGAAAATCTATTGTTTTCCTGCGCCTTGCTTCATCCCGGGCTCTTTGTTTCTTCCATAGCTGTTTTGCCTGCGTAAGCGGAATGTTGAAGCCTTTCGCGCGGTCTTCGTACCATTTTTCAAGCTCTTTATCCGAGACTTCTACGTTTTCCTTATCGGCAATCGCCTCCATTATAAGGTCAAGCCTGACATGCTCCTGGGCTTTTGGCTCAAGCTCCTTAAGCACCTCAGGCGTCTCGTCGAGCCTGAGACGTTTTGCAAGGTAACGCGTCTGTTCGTTGACAAGCGTGGGAGGCGGCTCGAAAGGATTGCTTTCGATGAGCTGCTTGAATATCTGATCCTCCCTCTTCTCCTTTACTATAGTCTCCGCTTCAACCCCGGCATCTTCGTCGAGCTTGGCCCGGAAAGCCTGCATGTTCTCGAATCCCATATCCTTGGCGAAATTATCGTCCGCATCGGGGAGCTTGCGTTCCTTCACTTCATGAATCGTGAAATGAAAACGCGCTTTTGATTTTTTGTTTTCTCCTTCATTAAGCTCTATTTCTACCTCGACCGTTTCCTGGGATTTCTTGCCTTCGAGTGCGGAATTGATCTCGGGGAAGTTTTCCTTGTCTCCGAGAAGAATAAGGACATTGGTGTGTTTTTCGTCCTTCATTCCAGCTTTCGAGACCGTATAGTCGCATCTTAAGAAATCGCCGTTCACTGCCTGTCTCTCCACCGGCTCAAGCCTTGCCGCACGCTGCCTAAGCGATTCAAGACGGCGCTCGATAAGCTCCTCCCGCGCAGGCGGAGTAACCGGCTCGAGCTTCAGTTGATTGTAGCCTTTTACATCGAATGAGGGAAGAACCTCGGCTTCAACCTCGAATCGAAGCTCGTCATCCTGGATATAGTTCCAGTGCGTTAGCCGCGCCTGGGTAAGGGGCTTTATGTCCTTTTCCTTGAGAGCCTGGCTGTAAGCCTCTGAAGCGAAATCCTCGACAAGCTCGGTGCGTATCTCTTCGTCGTATCTTGCCTCCACCATTGCAAGGGGCGCCTTGCCCGGCCTGAAGCCTTGAATCTTGACCTTCCTTGCGAATCTTTTAACAAGCTTTTCTCTTTCCTTCCGGACTTCTTCCGACGGCACCTTGCCCTCTATCGCAAGAAGCCAGTCATTCTTATGGACTACGTTGGTTTCCAAGTTTATCAGTTTCCTTTCATAAAATCGTAGCTTATTTAAAACCTGCAACTCAGCGCAGGTAAAAGTCATGCGAGGAGGGGGAGTTGAACCCCCATGAGTTACCTCACTGGATCCTAAATCCAGCGCGTCTGCCTGTTCCGCCATCCTCGCGTTTCTCTATCGAGCAACCCATTGCTTCTCTCGGAAAAAAAGCATAAACCAATGAAAAACCTCGGTTGAATGGATTTTTCAAAGTCAAATAGTAATTATAGGTTGTGCATCAAAAGTGTCAACCTGCGCTGAATTATACTCAGGGACGCTGAATGGTTCAATTTAAATCTGACGTTGACAACGATAATGAACCGCATATCATCCGCTGTGGTGCACAGGATTGAAGTATCAAAAAAAGGTCAGGATCCGCAAGTTGAAGGGCTTGTGAGACTGATGGTGGAGGAGGGACTTCCTTCAAAGGGGCTTTCAATCATACGAGTTTACTTTCTGAAAACCGAGTTGGCGAAATCGGATGTTGAGAAGCTTGTGTTTGAATTATTCGCAGACCCGGTAAGCGAAGAGGTGTCTTTCGGAAGGGCAGTGCCTGCAGGTATGCGGGCTCTTGAGGTCTGGTATCATCCCGGAGTTACGGATCCGGAATCAACCTGGATACTGACGCATCTAAAACGAAGAAGTATCGCGATTGAAGACGTGCGAAGGGCGACCCGCTTCATCTTTCCTGCATCCGTTCAGAGGGCCAAACTCGTCCGATTCGCGGAACGCCACCTCTTCAACCCGCTCATTCAGCATCTCACGCTCAGGGGCGAAGAGCCTTTTCCTCACCATCACGGAATACGATTCAAGCAGGAGTTCGTGAAGCTTGAAGGGCTTTCAGATGCGGAGCTCTCGGAATTATCCCAGAAATCCAGCTGGCATTTCAACCTTGCAGAACTGGGGGCTATAAAGGAGCATTTCAGGAACAAGGGCCGTGAACCATCCCTCATTGAAATCGAAACCATCGCGCAGACCTGGTCCGAGCACTGCGTGCACAAGACGTTCAATGCATCTTTCGAAATGAACGGCGATAAGATAGAGAATCTTCTTAAGGACACGATAATGCAGCCTTCAAGGGACCTGAATCTGCCGTGGTGCCTTTCCCTGTTCAAGGATAACTCTGGTGTTATAGAGTTCACAAAAGAATCGGCGCTCTCCTTCAAGGTCGAAACCCACAACCACCCGTCTGCAATAGAACCCTACGGCGGCGCTGCGACAGGTATCGGCGGGGTCATAAGGGACGCTTTAGGTACCGGACTCGGAGCAGACCCGGTATTCAACACCGATGTCTTCTGTTTCGGACCCCCCGGATTCCCGACACGCAAGCTGCCAAAAGGGGTGCTTTCACCGAGAACGGTGCTTGAAGGAGTCGTTGGAGGCGTCAGGGATTACGGCAACAGGATGGGGATTCCCACGGTTGCCGGAGCCGTTTACTTCGATGAGCTGTATTTAGCAAATCCCTTGGTTTTTTGCGGCACCGTAGGGCTTTTGCCGCGCGATGCCATCGAAAAGAAGGTTTCAAAGGGCGACGCGATAATAGTGGCAGGCGCAAAAACAGGAAGAGACGGCATTCACGGCGTCACCTTCGCCTCGACCGCTCTTGCCGGTGCGTCCCAGACCAAGTACGGGTCCGCAGTGCAGATAGGCAATCCAATAGAAGAAAAACTCCTCAGGGATCTGATTGTTGAAGCCAGAGACAAAGGGTTAATCTCGAGCATTACAGACTGCGGCGGCGGCGGTCTCTCTTCAGCGGTCGGCGAGATGACGAAAAATCACGGCTGTATAGTAGACCTCGACAGAGTCCCGCTCAAATACTCGGGTCTCGCGCCTCACGAGATATGGATATCCGAATCCCAGGAAAGAATGCTTGTCTTTGTGAAACCTGAGAAGGCGAACGCTTTCCTTGAACTCGCCGTCAAGATTGGCATAGATGCGACCATAATCGGAGAGGTGACATCCGACAAGATTCTTCGTCTGAGGTTCAAGGGCAACGAAATCGCCTCCCTTGGTATGGATTTCCTGCACAACGGTCTTCCCCAGAGGAAGTTCAAGATAAAGGTCCCTGAATCCAAGCCTCAATCGGACCCTGAGATACTGCAGCCGAAAGACCTGGGCCAGACTCTGCTTCGGCTTCTGGGACAGATGAACATAGCCTCGAAGGAGTGGGTAATCCGGCAGTACGATCACGAAGTAAAGGGTACGACTGTTCTGAAACCCCTTGCGGGCATTAAGGCGGATGCGCCGTCCGATGCAGCTGTAATGAAGCCCTTGCTTGATGAGCCTTTGTGCGTAGCCGTGTCGCACGGAATTGCTCCCAGATACGCCTTGATAGACTCCTACTGGGCCGCGGCTTCGGCGGTAGACGAAGCCATACGCAATCTCGTGGCGGTCGGAGGGAGGCTTGACCGAATAGCGCTCCTTGATAATTTCTGCGCCGGCGACGCGGACGACGCCAGGGTGCTCTACGAGATATTAAGAGCCGCTCTTGCATGCAGGGATGCGACTAAGAATTACGGCGTTCCTTTCATATCAGGCAAAGACAGTCTTAACAACTTCTTTACGCCGGGCAAAGATCAGAAGATCAATATTCCCACAACACTTCTATGCTCGGCTCTTACGCTTGTCAGGGACTCAAAGAGTATTATCTCGACCGACTTCAAGCGCGCCCGCTCTAAGATATACCTTTTGGGAATGACCAGGGCAGAACTGGGCGGGTCGGAGTATATGCATCTCAACATGCACCTTGGAGCCAGCGTGCCCAGGGTCGATATGAAGTCGGCCAAGAAGAGATACGCAAAACTGGAAAAAGCGATGCGGGCGGGACTCGTTCTATCCGCTCACGACCTGTCAGAGGGAGGAGTCGGTGTCGCCGTTGCCGAGATGTGTCTTGGCGGCGAGATGGGAGCAAGGATTCATCTTGGAAGCATACCGGCGGCAAAGGAAATTAAAAGAAACGATTACCTTCTCTTCTCCGAGAGCCAGAGCCGCCTGCTTGTCGAGGTCTCAGAGAAGAACGCGTCCGATTTCGAAAAGATAATGGAAGGCGATGTCTTTGCATCCATCGGCGAGACCACATCTGAACCGAGACTTATCATGCAGGAGGATGGCAGACGCACCATTGCCACGGTGTCCGTAGAGGAGATAAGAGCCTCGTGGACACAGGGGCTTAACCGCTTTCTCGATTGATGATTGCAGGCGTTCTTCAGTTTGAGCCTGCATGGGGTGTCAAGGACGCAAATTTCAAAAAGATTGAGTCATTGTGCAGGAATGCAAAACTCGACCTTCTGGTGTTGCCTGAACTCTCTACCACGGGCTACCTGTTCCTTTCAAAGAAAGAACTAAGCTCGCATGCTGAAGAGTTTCCTGGCGGCGAAACAAGCTCCTTTCTTCAGGAACTCTCAATAAAGACCGGCGGATTCGTTGTTGCAGGCGTTGCCGAAAAGGATGAGGGCATATTTTACAACTCGGCCGTTCTCTTCGGTCGGAAAGGCCACATGGGAACGTACCGCAAGGTCCATCTCTTTTCCACGGAGAAGAAGGTCTTCGAGCCGGGCAATCTCGGATTTCCAGTATTCGATATAGGTGTGGCTAAGGTCGGAATGATGGTCTGCTTCGACTGGATATTTCCCGAGGCGGCTCGCACGCTTGCGCTGAGTGGAGCCGATATAATCGCACATCCTTCGAATCTGGTAATGCCTTACTGCCCTGATGCAGCGTCCACGCGAGCGCTCGAAAACAACGTATTCTACCTGCTTTCGAACCGGACAGGCGAGGAGAGGAGAAAAACCTTACACCTGAAGTTCATAGGCAGCAGCCGGATAATCGGCACTAAGGGCGAAGTGCTTTCATCTGCGGACAAGGAAGAGCGTCTTTTAAGTTGCAAAATCGATCCGCAAAAAGCCAGAACCAAGCGGATTACCCCGCAGAACGATCTCTTTTCAGATAGACGCAGCGATCAATACAAGCTTTAACAAAACTCTTCCTTATAACTTGACATGCACAACAGTGACTATATAATGTTACTCTAACCGGAGGATAGATGCCAGGACTTGAAGACAAGCTGAAGGCAATTTTATTCAAATTAAGCCAGTCCTCACCCGAAATCCAGGCTTCGGCCGTAGTCAGCATGGACGGCTTAATGCTGGCATCCGCGCTTTCACCAGGCACAAAGGACGACGACGTTGCCGCCATCGCGGCAACCCTGCTCGGACTCGGCGAACGAACGGTCGAAGAGTTCAGGCAGGGCAGTCTCGAACAGGTTTATGTCAAGGGAAGCAAGGGTTATACGATAATCACCAATACGGGCCAGGATACGGTGCTGGTCGTGGTAACAGACGAAAACGCAAAGCTGGGCTTGATTTTCTTCCAGATAAGGATAGTCGCAAGAGAGATAGTTCAGGCGTTCGCGAACCTTTTGGAATCCCCTGGTTCAGGCCCCTACATGCGCTAACCCGTAACACTACCGTAACACTCCAGTAACACCGCCGTAACGCCGCCGTAACGCAACCTTAACGCCCCTGTAACACCATAAAACTCCATACGCGCAACGCCTGACGCCTTCATGAACATATTGATCTCTTTAATCCATATCTCCACAACACCGCGACACCGAGACTGCTTATAAATATGATACTGGCGCCAATCCCCGGAGGGTTAACTCGACTCAAAATAATCTTGAGCGAAAAGGGCTAGGAGAACCTCGAGCGGGCCTCATTGACCAGGTTTGAAAGAAGAAGCGCACCGTGAGGTTCTCCTGAAAAATTCCCCCTTGTATGCGAAGGATGGTGCTCGGCGAGCATGAAGCGCTCCGGGTGCGGCATCATCCCCATAATCTGACCGGTTTTATCCGTGATGGCCGCGATATGAGCTTCGGAACCATTGGGGTTCGCCGGGTACCTAGGAGGAGTTCCGTCATTCGTGGCGTATCTCAGGATTATCTGCCCGTTTGTTTCGAGCAAACGGAGCACTTTCTTGTCGCGCACGGTGAAGCGTCCCTCAGCATGGGCTACAGGAAGCGTTATCAACTTGGGAAGTTTTTTTGTCCAGAAGCTTGAACCCTCAGGCTTGAGATATATCCAGCGGTCCTCGAACCTCAAGGACTTGTTGACCTCGAGTGTAACCGAAGGGTCCTCGAAGGGCTTTTCTAAAGCGGGAAGAAGACCGCATTTTGCGAGTATCTGGAACCCGTTGCATATTCCGATTATGAATTTCCCATTTGATATGAATTCTGTTATCTCATCGGCCATTGTGTGCTTGAGATCCGATGCGTAAAGGGTTCCGGCACCAAGGTAGTCGCCGTAGGTGAAGCCGCCCGGCAGCACCAGAATCTCATAGGATTCGAGCTCCCCGGGATTACCAGAGAATACGCGCAGGCTCTTTTCCGTAACCTTGCATCCGAGACGGTTGAATGCGAAGACGGTCTCCGCATCGCAGTTTGTTCCGGGACCCGTCAGGACTAAAACCTTTAACGCTTTAGAGCTCACGCTGGAGTTTACCTAAGGGCTTGTTTTTGTCAACGCTCGTAAAACACGGCCAGCCACGCCATTGAACTCGGAATGCCGCATCGTCTCGTCCTGATTAATTCTTGATGTGTATGGCTTTCTTATACACGTTTTCTGCCGCCTCCATCACCGCCTCAAGAAGGGTCGGATGGGGCTGTACGGACGAACCAAGCACCTCTAAGGATGCTTCAAGCTCTAAACTTACAATACCTTCGCCTATAAGGGTGTCCGCTCCTGTACCTATCACGTGCATGCCCAGAAGTTTGCCCGAACCCTTCTCCGCGATTATCTTCACGAACCCGTCGCGTTCGCCGAGCGTGGATGCACGTCCGAGCGCAGAATACGGAAAGCGTCCTACCTCGAACTCAAGCCCTGCATCCTGTGCCTGCTTCTCGGATAGTCCCACAGACGCAACGTTCGGAATCGTATATATGCAAGCCGGCATCGCCTTGGGGTCGAACTTCACGTCGTGTCCGGCGATAACCTCAGCCGCCACCACGCCCTGTTTTGTCGCTCGGTGGGCAAGAAGGGGAGGTCCCGTAACATCGCCCACGGCGTATATTCCTTTCACCGAGGTCTCCAATTTGTCCGAGACCTTGATGAAGCCCTTCTTGTCGGTCACAATAGCGACCGCATCCTGCCACAGACCTTCCGTCAGCGGCTTGCGGCCCACACCCAATAAAAGCTTCTGGCAGTCCTTCTCCACCTTCCTCCCGTCCTCGGTCTCTATAACGGCATGAAGACCCGCGTCCGTCCTCTCGAGCTCCGTCACCTTCGACGAGAGATATAGCTCTATTCCCTGGCGCTGGATGAGTTTCGCAATATTATCCGCTACCTCCGCGTCCAGACCGGGCTGAACCTGGGGCATTATCTCCACTATAGTCACCTTTGTGCCGAAGGAGTTGTATACGGTCGCCATCTCGAGGCCGGAGGCGCCGGCGCCCACCACTATCATGCTCTCCGGAACGCTTGCGAAGAATAGCGCGCGCTCGGCGTAGAAAATCCGCTCGTCGTCCGGCACAATGCCGGGCAGGGGTGTCGGCGCAGAACCTGTTGCGATGATTATCGAGTCCGTTTCGAGAATCCGCTTCTGCGCTGCCTCCTCGACCTCCACCTTACCGGGCTCCGCAATCCTTGCGACCCCTTTCACAAGTTCAACGTTGTTTGCGGTGAATAGGAACTCGACGCCCTTGACGAGCTTGGTCACCACCGAGTCCTTCCACTGCTGGAGTTTGGGGAAATCGAGTTCCTTATCTTCGAACCCAAGCCCCATCCGCTGGAAGAGGGGGATGGAGTGCTTAACCTCAGCCGCGTGGCAGAGCGCCTTGGTGGGTATGCATCCCCAGTTGAGGCACACGCCTCCAACCGCGTTCTTTTCGACTACCGCCACCTTCTTTCCCAATTGCCCGAGTCTTATTGCCGCAGGGTAACCGCCAGGTCCGGCGCCTATTACAACAGCATCATACTTCATCGCAAAACTCCTTGGCTGAACTTGTGAATAATCCGTTGAATCAAGAAATTCTAGTCCCTCGAACTCTCAAGTCAACAGCAGTCAGTATCACGATATTGACAACCCTAACCCCCAGCATATCATTTATCCGTAAATTGCAATAAAACGGGAGGAAATATGAAAAAAAACTTCCCATAATCCTGACTTCCGTTGCGGTGATGGTTGTTTTGGGCTGCGCGGCGTACTTTCCCTATGTTACGATATACGACGTTGTTCTTACGAAAATGGTAGAGGCTTCAGAGGATGCCTTGCCGCTTGATCCCAACATATTCCGGCTGCAAGTGACGATTGCGTCCTTGTTGATAGCAGGTGTCTTATCCGTGTCGATGGTTTTACTTAGAAAGGCATGTCGTTCGCTTGAACTCCAGCTTTTTAAAAGAATACTCTCTTGGGGCATCTTTTACATCCCTATAGTGACTATACTCATGCTCACAGGTTTGTGGCTGGATTTCAGGATGGGTCTTCCTTTAACAGAAGAATATCGAGAAGATTTCTGCAGGGTAGCTTATATCTTTGCCCATATATTAGCGCATGAAATCGGACATGCACTGGGCTTGAAAGACGAAAAGTTGGACCCAAATGACGACGAAGATCCAGTAAGCTACCAGTTGATGTGTAGCGAGCTTCTGTACGGTGTATACGAATCACAAAAATTCGGTGTTTCCTATGAAAATTCCAATTTCATGACTGATATCAGTGAAGAGAATAGGAACAATGATTGTCTGATCAACTTTCATAAGTTGCTCGGAAGAGAAACAACAACAAACCTTTGGTAGGAGGTATCAAATGCATTTAACATTAATTTCGTTTCTCTTAACCGTAACCGTTATAGGCAATGCTAAGTCTCAAGCTGAGGTATTGCTTTCTTGTCTCACGCAAACGGATCCAATGTTGTATAGTTCACTTGAGGATTTTGACGCTTCAGGTAATCTTTGGTTTATTAGCAAAGTCGGTAAAAACCTATATGCGACAAAAATCAGTCCAAAAGGTGAGTTAATTTTCAGCAAAATACTCCTTTTTACCTCCCCCAAAAACCAGAGGGTAAACATTGGGACATCAAGAATAACTTTTGATCGATGGGAAAATGCGTATTTCCTGTTTTCATCCGACGAATCCGATAATAGCAGTGAAGATCTTCACTTTATTCGAGTAAGCTCGAATGGAGTTTTCAATGATTACTACCCATGGCCACGCTTAGCAAATGCTAGCAGCTACAAGACAGTCTTACCCGGTGATACACTGATGCTGATAGGTTCTGAAATGTTAACAAGTTCAACTAAGATAGAAGAATTTCGATGGGTCATGCATAAAGCCTTACTTGACCAGACGGGACTCACTCCTATTAGCCAGGAAACATACGACTACCGACTTTATCCCTATCATATTATGTGGACTGGTCGTTACGGTGCAGTTTTCACTGACTGGATTCGCAGATTTGGGCTTAACGCAAGAATCAAGGTCAATCCTCATGAATCTAACGACAGGTCCGGTGAAATCGATCTTATCAAACTTGACTTAAATATACCTCATCAAAACACTTCTGAACCTCTCATTGATACTTTCTCGTGGAGAAAATACATCTGGAGAACCTATCAAAACGCTTGTATTGGCTACATGACCTTTGCCCCTTTCAAAAATGAAGGATACGTCCTATACATCCCAGATCCTGATGATTCGACCCTTTCTCACGCAATACTCTTTGATACGAATTTCGTGCTTCTTGAGCCATCAGAATTGAAGGGCGGCGGTTCACGTTATCCGAAGAATTTTGATCTACTTCCTACTGATGCAGAACGACACTCTAGCTTCCGTTGGCGTCGTGACTGTTACGGCAATTTAATTGAAGCCCAAGTTTTATTCTGGGGTAGCGACAATTACGGAAATCTTTATACTTTTAAGAAAATGAATACTATGGACGGGAGGTAACTATGCATAATAGGTTTATAATTCTGTTCCTTTTCCTCTCAAATCTAATGATGGCGGTACTTATTCCCCAACCTGTAGTAAATGGATATCAACGTTTGACCAAGGATTTGTCTGACTCTCAATTAGGGAAAACCCTCTTTGGATACCTAAAAGGAGAAATCTCTTTCAAATATAGCTCCTCTAATGAATGGGTTACCATTTGTGCAGACCGGGCATGGAGTCGACTCATCTATATCCATTCTTATCTCCAAAATGGTGAGCGTGTTCTGTTTCAGCGCCCATTGGACAAATTGTCAGAGAATGAATGCATAGTTGGGGGTTGAGCCTGGTCGTAAAAGGGGTTATACTGACCCCAAGGAGCGCGCATGGATGCAACGACCCAGGCTCAGGGAGGAGCGGCAAGGCTGATCCAGAAGGTAAAACAGGAGACACGGCGCAAGTTCAGCGCAGAGGATAAGATAAGGATTGTATTGGAGGGTTTCAGGAAGGAGATTTCGGTAGCGGAGTTATGCCGTCGGGAACGGATCAATCCGACGGTATACTACAACTGGCTGAAGCAGTTCATGGAGGGCGGGAAGTGTCAGCTGCGAGGCGATACGCTCCGCAGCGCGACGAGGGAGGAGGTATCCTCACTTCGGGAGGAGAACCTTCGGTTGAAGGAGCTACGGCGGCGAGCGGGAGGATATCGCCTACTCCATCGTCGCGACTCCGGACTCGGGCGCGGTCGTCGCAGGGTATACCAAGTCGCGAGGCGCAGGAAGAAAGGACGTATGGCTGTTCAAGGTCGATAGAGATGGCAAGCTCTTGTGGGAAAACACGTTCGGAACATGGCAGGACGAGGAGGCTTTCTCCGTAGACGCCACCCCGGAGGCCGGGTTCATACTCACAGGCTACTGCACTGTCAAAGGTTCCAAAGACCTTTGGGTCATTAAAACAAACGCGCAGGGAAACGTAAACCAGTAATTCAGAATACCAACAAAATCAGATAATCCAGGTTGTGCTATTTTCTTTAGTTAATCCCCGAACGCGCGGTCGAGCAGCTCCTTCGAGGGCTTCTTCGTAAAGAGCGATACGAGCACGATAATTAAGAGGGAGATCAGTATTCCCGGAATGAAGCCGTGAATGCCTGAATCCGCAACAAGCTTCCAGCCCGCCTTTCCGAGAATCTGCCACGCGAGGGCGACAAAAGAGCCTGTAATCATTGAGAGAAGAACGCCCATCTTCGAGGCGCCGCGCCAGTAGACGCCGAAGAGCATGGGCCAGAGATTGGTGGATGCGATTATTGCCCATGCAAAGCCGGTTATGACGAGTATGAGGTCTGGCGGCTTAAGGGCTATGACGAGCGAGATGAGCCCGGCTGCAAGACTCACTATCCTGCCCCACAGCACCTGCCTCTTGTCGCTCATCTCAATTTTAAGCCCCTTCTCCACGACGTCGCGCACGACGCCAGAGGAGACAATAATCAAAACCGATGCGAACGTGCTCATTCCGGCGGCAAGAACCCCTGCAAGGAGCAGGCCTCCTGCCCAAGGGGGGAGTGTGTGCTTCACGAGCGTCGGTATGGCAAGGTCGGGGTTTGGGAGATTGGGGAAAAGCGCGCGCGCGGCCGCTCCTGTGAGATAGGGCAGAAGCGCTATCGAGCCGCCGACAGTCGCAACAAGAGTCCCGATCCGCAAGAGCTTTGCTTTTTCAATCGAATAGAAGCGCACGACAAGCTGGGGCATTCCCCACACGCCGAAGCTCATTATCAATGAGAAGCTTATGAGCCCAGCCCAGCCCCACTCTCCAGGCGTCTGCACGAGTCCCATGTTGATGGCTGAAAGCGCGTGATTGAGCTTCTCGAACCCTCCAACAGCCATTACCGCGAAGATGCTCATGAACACGAGCGCGAATATCATAACCCATGCCTGCAGAAAGCTCGTCCAGACTACCGCAAGATAGCCGCCCACCGCCACGTAGATCAGGATAAGGAGGCCCGAAACGAGCACGGCAGTCGTATAAGGCCAGCCCATGAGTACCTCGAACGCGTTGCCCATTCCCTTCAAGACGCTCACGTTGTATATAATGAGGAATATTATGATGATTGCCGCGGAGAAGAGTCTTGCCGCAGGAGAGGAGAAGCGCTCGGCGAAAAACTCGGGCACCGTCATTGTGCCGAGCCTTTTGGTCATGACCCTTACCCTCCGTCCGATTACTGCCCACACGAGGAAGCATCCCACAAGGACGTTTATGGCGCCAATCCAGAGCGTTGAAAGCCCGTACTTGTAACCAAACCCTCCACCTCCGATTATCAACACCGATGAGAAGTATGCGGCAACAAAGGACAAAGCCGTAACCCAGGGCCCGACCTTGCGTCCGCCCAGAAAGTAGTCCTCGCCCTTGGATGAACGTTTTCCAAGCAGGATTCCTGTGACGAGCGTAATTGCGAAGTAGACAACGATTATCGTCCAGTACGTGAATGCCGAGGATTTGATAAACTCAATCATCTTCGCGCTCCTTCGTGCGCACAAGCGCAAATACAATCGAAGCGATAATGGTCAAAAACGTTACGATAACGGCCGCAAACGTCATCCACTTAAAACCGAAAGGTGCCATCAGTATTCCTCCTTTAGACTTGTTCAGTACTATACATAAGCTGCGGTCGCAGTCAAGAAAAGTCTGCGCTCCGGACTTGACTCTTTTTTGCAGCCGAGTATAGTAACCAAGATATTTCAAGGAGGAACAATGCGTGCATCGGCATTTTTTTTAACCTTTAACGTGGGAGTTCTTATGGCTTTTAGCGGAAAACTCAAGGACATGAATCCTCTGGAAACCCAGAAGGATTTATCCTACCGGCTCAGCCAGGAATCGCTCGAAAAAATAGATTCGATCGGCTTCGTGCTTCTTGAGACTGCCGAATACGATATTTATGATCTGTACGACGGCTACGAGACCTCTCCGTACACACCCATGTTCATCTCGACCGACCTCGTTCTCCACACCATGCACCTGCTCGTGGACAGGACCGTCCGCAAGATGGAGGTCGAGGAGCTTCTTCCGAAGCTCGAGACGCTAACCAAGAGCATGTTCGAGAAGGCAAAAAGGGATTATGAGGGTTTTAAGGGTCAGCAAAGGGACGTGGCAGCCCGGGAACTCGTCTATTTTACCGTTGCCTCAAGGCTCCTTGGGGACGAGCCTTTGGTCGGCTTAGAAATAAAAAAGATGGCCGATGAGGAGGTGGCAAAGATTGAAAATCACGAAGGCATAAGGGAACTCTCCTTTCTTCCCGGAGTCAAGGAGGACTACTCCCAGTACGTTCCGCGCGGTCATTACACTCGCTCCGAAGACTTGAAGCGCTACTTTATGACCATGATGTGGTACGGCCGGCTTCCCCTGCACGTCCCGAAGGCTACCGATGGCGGGGAGAAGCTTCTTGCATTCAAGACGGCGGTGCTCATCAGCTGGAACTTGTCCGGCGACGGCAAACTCAGGGATACCTGGTCTGAGATATACAACCCGACAGCCTTCTTCTTCGGCTCCGCCGAGGATTTGACGCCCGACAACGTCTACTCCGCGGTGACAAAATACTGCTCAGGCGAAAAAGTCGATGAACTCTTAAGCGACGAAACCAGACTTCGCGAGATTGCGAAATACCTCAGGGAAACCTACAAGCCAAAGATCCTTTCAGAGTACGCAGAATCGAAGCCCGGTGAGGAGCCTGTAGAAGTCCCTCTATCTTTCCGGTTCATGCCCCAGCGTTTCGTTCCGGATTCCTACATCTTCACCGAACTGGTTGCCGACAGGGTGCGCGGATACGAGGGCGAGTATCTTGGCGGCGGTCAGGCGCCCTTCACCTTCGGCATGACAGAGATGGGACCAATGCGCGTATTCCCGCGGGGACTCGATGTTATGTCCGTTCTGGGCTGGAGACCTGCTGAAGAAATAATCTCCGCTGAAGGCGACGCGATTTACGAAAACTATCCCGAGCAGCTTGAGAAGATGCGAGAATGGCACTCCTCGCTCCCGGATGAGGAGAAGGCGTCGTCAATATACTTCAGGTGGTTCGAGACGTTTTCGGCTTACAAGCAGGCGGTTCCTCCGGGGGACGTAGACCCCGATGCATGGGCGCGCAAGATGCTTTTAACCGCACTCGGCTCATGGACCGAGCTTCGCCACGACGCAATCCTCTACGCAAAACAAAGCTATACCGCCTATGCGACGGGCGCACCTCCCGGTCGTGACACAGAGCCTCCTCCCCCTCCGCTGAAGCTTGCAGTCTTAGAGGAGTCGCCGGAGGTATACGTCATAATGGCTGAATGCTCCAGCCTGATAGCCGGTTTCCTGTCCGCAAGCGATGAATCGAACCCCATCCGCTACACGTTCGAGAATTTTCGAGAGATGCTTTCAAAGCTCGACACCCTTTCGCGCAAGCAGATGTTCGAATCGCTTTCGAAGGATGAGCACGAATGGCTGTGGTCGCTGCCGGCGAGGCTTTCAGGTCTAGAGTACAGTCTTGGCGATATCCCGGAAACCCAAGCGGACAAACGCATGGCGCTTGTCGCGGACGTGCACACCGATCCAAACACGAACAAGGTGCTTGAGGAGGCAACGGGAAATCCGGCAAGGATATACATCGTTTCGAACATCAACGGCAAAAGATATGTCGCTCAGGGCGCGGCATTCTCATATTACGAGTTCAAGCAGGCAATATCTGACCGTTTGACCGATGAAGCATGGCAGGAGAAGCTCGATAGGGAAGAAGCGCCCGCAATGCCCGACTGGACGCTTGAGCTTTTCTCAAGGTAGGTTTATTTGCTTAGAATCGGCGCGGCGTTACTCCTCGTATCACTGACAGGTCTTTCTGCAGGCGGTTGGGCCTTCGGTATAGGCGGCGGAGGCATCAACTACATCTCCTCCGACACGCTGAGCGTTTACGGCGTTAACGTGGGCAGGCCGGGCTGGCGTCTTGACGCGGAGGCAGGCTACTACTCCGGACGAGAGGGGTTTAATATACTCGGGGTCTGGGCCGAGAGCTTTACAAGGATTGATTCGTCATCCTCCTATCTCAGGGATTCGCACGCAGCGCTTATGGGAGAATACAGGCTGTTTCTTCTGGATTCAGCTGGTATTATTCAGGGCGCTGTGGGACTCGGTCCATCTCTGCATTTTCCAAGATACAGGTCCGGAGGGACAGTCCATGGCTACCCGCCGGTATTTTCCATCGACGCGGAAGCCGCATGCATTCTCTTTGTATCCGAGCACTTTCTTATCAGGCTTCAGGGGGTTTATTCGTTTATGCCGCTGTATCCGCGAAACGGTATAGCAAGCATAAGCCTTCGGGCGGTGCTGAGGTCGTAGGCGTCAATAGAGCTTTTAACCAGGCTCCGTCTCTGAAGAGAGCTAATCCGCCTAACTCTTCCTTCGAGAAACCGTATAAAATTCCAATGATCGCAATTATGGTAAAAATTAGTTTCCTCGCGGAAGTGAGTATAGCTTTTCAGCATTGTTTGTCAAGATATCCGGTTACGGTTCGCCGCTCTGCAAATCGAGCATATTTATTTGCACCCTTGAGACCTTTTCCTTCTCAATGCCGTGATTGCTTAAATAAGTGAGAAAGCCCGACATCCAGCCGGCGGACACCGCACCGTTGGGATCAAGACTCCCCACATTAGATACAAGCCAGTCGAGGGTGAAGGTGTTCGCGTCAAAATCTTTCCAGTAATTGGTTATTGCATTGGGTCCCAGGTCCTCCTTTAGTAAATTTGGGCTCCACTTGTACTCGTGCGGGAGCTCTCCGAGGTATGGTCTAACTAGCTCTGGCGTGACGACCTCGCTAATCGCGCTCTCGTTCAGCAAATAGGTGTAGCTGACATGAACTACTTCGTTGCCTGCAGTCTCTTCGACTAACGTATAAGGTTTCTTTCCAAAGGCCGCCTTGCCTGTAACCCTGAAAAGCCATGCCAGATAACCCCAGAACACAAACTTTTTTTTATTACCTGCAAAGAGTATGAAATCTTGATTAGGCTGAACGTCTATCGCGCCGCCCGTTGCGTGTGTGGTCTCCTGGTTCTTTCTCGCTGTCGGAACAAGGTCTTGCTCCCTCGGTGTCCTGTAAGATGATGTAATCTTTATCGTGGTTACGCTTCCGAACACCGAATCCCATGCTGTTTTGACTTTTCCGTAAAGAACAGCAATCTCGGGAAGGATAATCTTTGAGTTTGCGGCATTTTGCACACCGATGAGGGTTGAGGAGTAAGTCATGATCTTTTGCCATGCCACGTCCCTTGCCTCCATTGCACGGCCATACATTCCGGCGTAGTTGCCTTCAGTAATATCGAAGCCAAGTACCTTGTCTGAGTGCTTGGGTGTGTCATGCCATTTTGCAGTCAATTTCTTGATGTAATCGAGCAGGATCTTGAAATAATTGCCTTTGACCGCAGCCTCATTCCTGCCGTATATGAAGCGGAAAGGATCACATACGTCTTCCCACATATTCCACCGCACATCTCCGGTTTCCTGACGGTATTCAGGCATAAAAGACGGGTGGCCTTCCCCATCAGACGAGCAATCAAGATAAACGTATATGAAATACGCCCAGGCCTTTAAATCTTCAGGAGCAAAGTCAGGAAATCTTGATGGCGGCGGAGGGTTCGCAGGTGAGACCCTTGAAAGAATCTCCTCGATCGCGGCGTATGCCATAACATACCTCCTTTTCGGATTTTCTTAATTATCTCCCTTTTGCTGACGAGTGCAATAGAAATCTGAACTTTACGTGTTTGCAGTCACTCGAAAATCATCTTGTATTAAGACTTTTAAAAAAGAGGAGTTGATCTGTTTTTAGTTTTGAGATATTGCCTTAGAAGGCCAGACAATCTTCTTGAATAGAATAAAGCCTTGTCAATCTTTGGGAATAGGCGATAAGATATTCGTATCCACTCTTTAAGCAGGTTATGACAATCATCGTATCCAGCCTTCTAAAGACCTCCGGGTAATCATTGCAGCAGTCGTACTCGACCGGAATCTCGATCTTAAAAGCAGGAAGATTGTAGCGCACGTGATAGATGCACGGCCCAAAACTCATGATAGGTCCCCATCGAGGATTGGAAAGCCGGTTTACCAACATGTTTCCTTTAACCGCCCTTTGAAGCATTCCCATTGCTAGGGCAGAATCCATGAGGGTATCTGCCGTCTTGTTCCAAAGCGCGGTAAAATAGCCCGTAAAATCCATCTTAGCCTCCTCCAAGCAAACCGGGAATACGTGCGCATAGCGGCTCCAGCCTCCCTCATATGTCCAGACCCCTCCGCTGAAGAACAAATTTATAGGCGTTTCATTACCCCATGACCAGGGTTTTTTCGTTTGAGACAGAATATCGTGGTAAAGAACATAAAGCATCTCGCGCCGGACTGAATCCGCAAGCGAGGCTGCAGGACCCGTGGCAGGCTTCAAGGAATCCAGTGCCCAGTCAAGGCTCTTTTGCTCACTCATCGCCTGAACCACGAGTTCCTTGAGCTCTGCGGTTGATTGCGGACGTTCGGTCAGCACTGGCATGGGGATTATCTTATCCGTACTCCAGAAGTCGTCTTTATATTTCGCCTCATATTCTGCTCTATTCTCATGCCACAGATAACCGTTGTAATCTCTCCAGAAGAATACCCATCTGAACTCCTCCTTCGAAAAACCAAATGATACCGCGACAATCGCAAACATGGTAAAAATTAGTTTCCTCACGAGGAGAGTATAGTCTTATAGCAATAAGGTGTCAAGGGGTTCCCAAAGAAACGCCAGGCCGTCTATCTAGATGTTATTTAAGCCTCTCCCACCACCGGGGAGAGGCTTTCTCGAGCTTTTCGGGCGCGTTTTTCTCAGCCCAGCGCCGGGTTTCCTCGTACTGCTCGCGCTGGGTGTCGAAATCGAGCATCGAATATGACCTGGAAAGCTTCGGCATGTAGACGTATGCGCGTCTTGCAATGTAGGGCGCGCGCTCGAGCTGGCAGAGGAACATGTCGTTATTTAGGATGCTTGATGCTTCAAGGTAGTTTGAAAGTATCTTAGGCGTCTTGAACAGTTTCCTTGGGCCGAACTCCTCGCCCTTGGGTTCCTTCTCGCCGCGCATCTTGGAGATGACGTAAAGCTCCGAGCAGTTCTCCCGCGCCAGCGACTCTACCGGTATTCCGTCCCGTCCTGTGCAGCCGTCCACGAACTCGCCATCAAGACCGTCAATCTTCTGCGGCTTGAACGCGACCGCTATAGCGGTGGACGCCATGAGAACGTCCAGAAGCGAAAGCTTTGAATGAGAAGGGTCCCGGCTCGAGAGCCGCATCGTCTCGCGCTTGTCCGTATTGACCACCGAGATGTATGTCTGAAGAAAAAGGCTTCCAAGCGTGTCGAATCCCATTCTCACAAGAGTATCCTCAAGAAGTTTGCGCAACGGAGAAGTATCGAGTAAAAACCCCTCGGCGATGTTGTTCCTGAGTATCCTCGCAATACCCCGCGCAGAAAGGTCAAACACGTTCTCGTTTCTCAAACCGAATAGAATGGATTTGTAGGTCTCCCAGCCCATGCCCTTTCTGCCGTTCGTTTCCTTGAACATGAGAACGGCGTTCACTGCAACCGCATTCAAGGCGCCGGAGCTTGAACCCGAGACCACGTCGGGTACTATCTTCCTTCCAAGCGGCGTTAAGCCCTCGATGAGCGCCTCGGAGAGCGCGCATTCCTGCGCGATGCGTGCGGCCGCGCCCGAAAAGGCAAAACCTGTCTTCTGGGTAAGGAGATTTAGCATTCGGCATAAAGCTTATTGCACTATCTCTGGAAGTCAACGCCCTCCTCATGTCCTCCTCCAGCCTCTATTGCCCTCCTCGCCCTCCTCACCAAGAACACCCTCCTCCCCTCCATCTCTAGCATCCCTACTTCGAGTCGCATAGATGATAAGCTTTCTTTATCGTGAATGATTTCAAGAAATTGGGTGTTTTGGGGTAAATGTTGCGGGGCAAGTATTACGGGTATTACGGGGTATTACGGGGTATTACGGGGTATTACGGGGTGTTACGGGGTGTTACGGGGTGTTACGGGGGCTTGACAGGATTCCGAAATCTCTTATAATCATCGTGTCCAGGGAAAAAGAATAAAAACCCTCTTATAAATCCCCCAGACGGGAGACTCATGGAACTTGAAGAACTGCGAAAAAAGAAGATTATCGATCTTCAAAAAATCGCTGAGAAATTCAGCATTGATACAACCGATAAGGAAAAAGAAGACCTTGTTCGCGCGATACTTGAGGCCGAGAGCAAGGAGCACGAAAACGGACTCGTCGAGTGTTCGGGCGTGCTTGAAATCCTCAGCGAAGGCTTCGGATTCCTGCGCTCGCCGAACTACAGCTACCTGCCCAGCCAGGATGATATCTACATCTCGCCTGCACAGGTCAAGCGCTTCGGGCTGAAATCGGGCGATACGGTAGCCGCACGCGCAAGGCCTCCCCGCGACAGCGAGAAGTTCTTTTCCGTTGTCAAGGTAGAGACGGTAAACAACGACCCCGTCGCTTCGGTGCGCGGACGCATACCATTCGACAGCCTTACGCCCCTTTATCCTACGCAGCGCATCCACATGGAGAATCTTGACGACCGCGACTTCACGACCCGCGTGATAGACCTATTTACGCCTATAGGAATGGGCCAGCGCGGCCTCATCGTTTCGCCGCCGCGCGCAGGAAAGACCGTCATACTTCAGAAGATTGCAAACTCCATAACCCGCAACCATCCTGAGATAGAGCTCATCATACTTCTCATCGACGAGCGTCCCGAGGAGGTTACAGACATGGAGCGCTCGGTGAATGCCGAGGTTATAAGCTCCACGTTCGACGAAGCGCCCGAACGCCACGTTCAGGTCGCCGAGATGGTGCTCCAGAAGGCTAAAAGGCTCGTTGAGCACAAGCGCGACGTAGTCATTCTTTTGGACTCGATTACGCGTCTCGCGCGCGCGCACAACATGGTTATCCCTCACTCGGGAAAGACCCTTTCGGGCGGTCTCGACTCCAACGCTCTGCAGAAGCCAAAGAAGTTCTTCGGCTCCGCGCGAAACATCGAAGAAGGCGGCTCCCTGACCATTATGGCAACCGCTCTCATCGACACCGGTTCGCGCATGGACGAGGTCATCTTCGAGGAGTTCAAGGGCACAGGCAACAACGAGATGGTTCTTGACCGCCGTCTTGCCGACCGCCGCGTGTTCCCGGCTATTGACCTTCAGCGTTCGGGAACCCGAAAGGAAGAGCTTTTGCTGACCGAGCACGAGCTGAACCGCGTGTGGCTTTTGAGGAAGATTCTTGCCGAGATGACGCCTGTGGACATGATGGAGTTCATCCTCGACAAGATGCGGCTCACGAAGAGCAACGCCGACTTCCTCGAAGCGATGAACGAATAGAGCCCGACCTCGATCTTAACTACAATCCAACCCGGGAGAAGGTCTGCGCGAAGCGGACGTATGCGCTTTTGCTGATTAGGGCATAACTGCATACTTTCACGTAAAAGCTATCTATTAAATATCCACAGACTGCTTGTGAACCTTTCGAGATTTTTTGGCGTAAAAAGACTTGACATGCGGTTTTTTTCTATAATTATGTTGCCGAGGGCAAGACAGGATTGACAGGGTTCCTGAGAAATCATTGTAAAATAAACAAAGGAGAAACAATGGGCAGGAATAAAGCCCTCATCCTTGCCGCAGTAGTGATGGCGCTTGCGGCGGC
>JAAYVC010000033.1 GCA_012517375.1 bacterium
CCCATACGTCCGCTTCGCTTTGCTCGCATCCGCACGGGAACCCTATGAGAACTCTAAACCTGACCTTGTTTCATTAATCCTGACTCTTTGCGGTGACATCTTTCTACAATCGGTCTGCCACCCTTGGTGGCTATTTGACCAGCTTTTGACCCCTTTTTGTCCAGTTTTTGACCATAATTCTGGGCTTGATTTCTTCAATCCTGACTAAGAAACTTGTCACATATCTTTAACTCTGACCTGACGGGAAAGGTTAACCCTGATCACGCTTCCCATTGACGTCTATTCGGTCTTAATTTTCTAAGCTGTTTTTTGGTTGTTACTTATGGCTGCGGTTGTTCTTTTTCGGCTTGCAGTTCTTCTGGAAGATGCTTTCGCCTACGAACTCACGCAGCAGCGAGACTTGCGGCACAAGGTTTTCGTCCATCGGTACAATCAACTCTAAGAGACCAATGATTCGTTCCGCCTCCGAACTGAGCTTTTTCTGTCTCACCGACCTCAGCAATTTGATTGCTTTGTTACGCATTACCGCAAGTTCGTACACCAGAGCGGAGTTGAACATCTCGTCGGCTGACTCCTGATATGGAAAGATATTTCGCTCCTCGCCCCTGCGCACCTTTGCCCATGATTCAAGCGTCTCGGAAGGCGTATGCGCCCTGAACTGGTAATCGCGAAGCATTCTGCGGATAAGCCTGGTGTCGGATGTTGAAACAATTCTTTGATCGTGGTAGTTCATCTGCGTGAGAGCGGAGATGTAAATCTTGAATTTAAGATGCTTAGGTACGGCTGATGTAAGACTCGGGTTCAACGCATGTATGCCTTCTACGATGAGAATTTCATGTGGTAAAAGACTCAGCGATGAGCCGTCGAAGATTCTTTTGCCCTTTTCAAAATCAAAAGATGGCCGGTCAACGGTTTTCCCTTCGAGCAGTAAAAGCAACTGCTGATTGAAAAAATCCAAGTCTATGGCCTCTATCCCTTCAAAATCAGGCTTTCCTTCTTCGTCAAGAGGCGTTCGGGAACGATCGAGAAAATAGTCGTCTACTGAAAGAGGAAGCGGCTTTAAACCATTAACCCTTAAATGAACTGCAAGTCGTTTTGAAAAAGTGGTTTTCCCTGCCGAGGAAGGCCCTGCAATAAGAACGATTCGCGGAAGAATTGGTGTTTCAGAGATTCTATCCGCTATCTTCGCGATGGATTTTTCGTGAAGCGCCTCTGCCACATTCACCAAATCCAGCCCTTTGCCTTCCACGATAAGCTTGTTGAGCTGACCTATATACGACAATCCTAGAGCCTCCCCCCATTCCTCATAGTGGTGAAAAAGAAGAAAAAGCTTCGGCTGCTCCACGAAAGGAGGCAGTTCAGGATAAGATTCGGGCGTTGGAAAACGCAGAATAAATCCAGGGGGGTAATAACGCAGTTCAAAAGCTGCAAGAGAACCCGTTGTCGGCACAAGCGGACCTCTTATCCAATCCTTAAAATCCCCGCATTCATGTATTACGTACATTTCCTTGTCAGCATACTCCAAAAGGTCGAGTTTTGATTGGTTCGCATTCCTTATGCAGATGGCCTTTGTTTCATTAATATCGGTCTCGCGTAGAATTATCGGTAAATCATCAGCAAGCAAGCCTCTCATCTGGGCTTCTACAAGTTCCACGTCGCGTTTTTCCAGGATACGCTCCATCCTCAGCGTGCAGTAGAAGCCTTTGGAAGTGGAATGCTCTATAACGAGTCTTGCATCAGGAAAAGCTCGTTTTACCGCCATTGTAAGGACAAAAACAAGGCTTTCCTGATGGGTTCTCAAACCGTCCGGGTCCGTCGCAAGTACGAACTCGAGGTGGGAATCCTTGCTGATGGGCGTATTAAGACCAACAAGTTCTCCATCAAGCTTGGCAGCAATGACAGGCTGGCCCGCTGGTATCAAATCGGATATAGGCGTCCCTTCGCTGACATCGCGTTCTGATGTACGATTGAGTCTGACCTTGATCACGTTAATGATTATATATTGACCGGGAATATAGTCAAACAACAGAATTTTATTTAAAGAATCGATAAAGGAAAAGCCGGCTGGAGCCGGCCTTTATCTTCAGATTTAATCGAATCTCGCTTACCGCTCATTTAATGGGTATGCGAAAAACAAGTTCACCGCCTACGCGCAAAAGGTTCTCGTTTGCATCCTCAGAGCCGAACTTCTCCTTATTTTCCGAGAAGATAATATCGTAATCTACTCCCAGTCTAAGACTTAGGAAATCAAATGGCGTTATGCTGATGCCGCCGCCGAGACCAATTCCGAAACTCGCGGCCTTTACTTCATTAATAGTAGTATCTTTTGTGGATGAGTTGATTATCACTGCCTTGAGAAGAGTATCGCCGAGACGCTCTTCCCAGATGTTGATGCCTGCCGCACCCCGGATGTAGGGGTCCACCCAGCGCCAACCCGGAGACCAGGTATTGGTCAGCTGAAACGCATGATGAGCGAAATTTACATTATAGGAAGCTACGGTCGTATCATTGTTGAAATTGTTGACAACCTCAGCTGGAGTGTTCGAATAGCTGTAGCGGACACCGTAGGAGAAACCGTTCCATATTTCAGCTTCAAATAATCCCTTGAACGAATATCCGGGATCCGCTTTATCTATCTCTTTCCCTGTCGCAAGAAGAGTACCGCCTCCTGCGCCAATATTCAGATTGAGGCAAAAAACAGGTGTCGCCGCCGCGACAAAAAGGACTACAGCCGCAGCAAGCATCGCTTTAGTCTTCATATTATTTCCTCCACTGGAATTACCAGAACGCGAAACCCATCTTCGCAGTATCGCGAAGAAAGTTCCTCGAGCAAGGGTTTTAAGAGCTTATAATCGTTTACCGTGACTTCAACCATGTACCTGGTAAAGGTCCCGGGCCATATATGATCGTCCTCAAGACGGCAGGAGCTGACATTTCCTGTCAGCTTATCATGCTTTATGTAGTTGTGAACGCCGGCCCTTTTCATGGCTTCAAGAACTTCAGCCTCTCGCGAAGAGTCGAACGCGATTGAAAGGAGTTTGAATGTCTTTTTCATTTTTTACCTCCTTGCGCCGCCGCTAGTTTCTCTTGTCTTTTTAATCTTCTGCGTTCAGCCCTGCTCTCCAGAGCGCTGTAGACAACAGGAATGAGGATCAAGGTCACCATTGTAGAAAAAATCAAGCCTCCAATTACTGCCACGCCAAGCGGCGCCCACATTTCGGAACCCTTTGTAGGGATAAATGCAAGAGGGGCAAGACCGAATACGGTCGTCAGAGTGGTCATTAAAACGGGCCTGAGCCGGCGCTCACCTGAATCCATGATGGCTTCCCGCAACGGCACTCCCCTGCGGCGCATGAGATTGATGTACTCTACGAGAACGATGGCGTTGTTGACTACCACGCCTACGAGGAGGATCATGCCCACAAACGCCATGATGCCCAAGGTTGAGCGGCCAATAAACAGTGATAACGCCACGCCTGTGAAAGCGAACGGAACCGAGAAGAGGATTATGAAAGGTTCCTTGAAGCTCTCGAACTGCGCCGACATTACAAGGAATACGAGAACGATTCCGATGATGAGCGCGAAGAAGAGCGACTGGAATGATTCCTGCTGATCCTGCGCCTGACCCGATATGACAGCCCTTGTCCCGTATGGGAAGTCTATCTTCGAGAAGAGCGAGTCTTTGATGTAGCCGGTCGCCTGTCCAAGGGAGCGCTCGCCCTTGACAAGGTTGGCTTCAACCTTGACCATGCGCTCGCCCTCCTTGCGCTCGATTGATAGGGGGCCCTGGTGAGGGACAAACTGCACGAGATTAGCGAGGGGGACTGCCCCGCCCATCGGCGTGGGAACCATCATGGACTCAAAGTCCATCTGCGTCCAGTCCTCGGCGCCTGAGAACCTCAGAACGACTTCGAGCTTGTCTCCCTCTGAGGTTATCTCGGTGGCCACTTTCCCAAGCGTCGCGTTTCGGAGAAAGAGTCCGACCTGCGCCGGAGTCAGCCCGACGGCGTATGCCCTTTCGCGGTTTATCTCGAGCCAAAGCTCCGGGCGTCCCGACTCGCGGCTTACTTCTATACCTTCAAAACCTTTAGTGCGTTCAAGATTGTCGGCCATGAGCTTTGCGAGACTGTCGACCGCAGGGATGTCGTATCCGTACACTTCTATTGTTATATCCTTGCCGCCTCCTCCGGGCCCGCCCGTATGAGCGGCAAAGTAAAGCTTCTTCACGCCTGCAAGATCCCTGAAGCGGCTGTTGATGTCGCGCGCTATGTCGTAAGGATCGCGCTTGGCGTCTTCCCTGACGGTAACGAATATCTGGGCCACGGATTCCGAACCTGTTTCGTCCATCATCTGTCCGCTGTAGTTCCCGCCCATCACCATTACGTCTTGCACTTCAGGAACGTTGCGTATCTCCTTTTCGACGTAGGACGCAACGCTGTCCGTGACCTCGAAGCTCGTTCCTGCTGGCATGGTAACTGTACCGGATATGAAGCGCGCGGACACCCCGCCGATGAAGGAAGTCGGGATGAAGCGGAAAAGAACGAGACCGCCTATAAAAAGCCCAAGGGCGGCAAGAAACACGGCAAGGCGGTGCGAAAGCGCCCAGCCGAGAACGCCTCGATACCATCTTCCAATCGCGTCAAGAGCCTTAGGGATCCATTGAAACACGGGCGTCTTTCCGGTCTTGGTCTTCGTTTTTGACATCTTCAGGAAGCGCGAGGCGAGCATGGGCGTAAGCGTGACCGCAGTGAAGAGCGATGCAAAAAGGATGACTGGAATGGCTATAGACATGCCCCGGAAGTAGACGCCGATGAATCCCTTGACGAGAAGGAACGGGATGAAGATCACGACGGTCGTCAGAGTGGAGCCAAGCACGGCTCCGGCCACTTCAGATGTCCCGAACTCCGCGGCCGCGTGAGGCTCCTTGCCCTTTTCTCGCAATCGGAAGATGTTTTCGAGAACGACTATGCCGTTATCCACGACCATGCCTATTGTTATAGCAAGGGCGGAAAGGGTAATGATGTTGAGAGATTCGCCCGCAAGATAGTAGTATATGAACGCCGCTATAAGGGACACAGGGATGGTCACGGAGGTTATCCACCCGCCGGAAGCGTTTCCAAGCATGAGGAAGGAGACTATGACAACAAAGATGAACGCGATAAGAAGCGTCTGGAGCAGATTGTTGATTGACGTCGTTATGATGTCTGCGGAGTTAAAGAGCATGGTGAATTTTAGTTCGGGGTAGGCCTTCTCAATGCCCTGTATCACTTTCTGAATGTTCTTGGCTGTCTGCACGGTGTTTGCCCCGGATCGTTTCTGGAAGATTAGGAACGAGCCTTCTACGTTATTCGCGCGCAAGGTTACGGGCGTGCGGTAAAGATTCTCGCGGACGTCGGCTATGTCGCCGAGCCTTACTAGCTGCGTGCCGGAGAATCCGACGGGAATCAGGGATATCTCCTGGACGCTTTTGAACTCCGCAGGCACGCGCAGGGTAAGGTTCGAACGCCCCCGCTTTACCTCCCCCACGGGGAAGTTGACGTTGGACGCCGCGAGCGAGGCGGCTATACCGTCTATCGTCAGACCCGATTGCTCGAACTTCGCGCGGTCAAGCGTGACTGTAATTTCGCGCTTCGCTCCGCCGTGCATGGCGGATACGGTTCCTACGCCTCCGGCCCGCTTCAGCTCCTTAACAAGCTTGTTATCAAGAAGCTGGGCAAGGTCGGTGCGGGGATCTGATGATGTAACCGCATACTCCATGACCGGTATCTGGGATGTGCTGAACTTGAAAAGAATGGGATCCTCAACGCCGTCAGGAAAGCCTGATTTTACTAGGTCGATGCGGTCGCGCATCTCATTGGATGCTTCGTCGAGATTCTTCCCGAACTCGAAGGTTACGAATACGGAGGATACCCCTTCTTGCGATACCGAACGCACCTCTTTTATATCGGGAACATTGGTGAAAGCCTCTTCCATCGGCTCCGAGACGTTGCGTTCCACGTCCTCCGCGGAAGCCCCTATATAAGGGGTAATGACGGTAACCGTCGGCCATGTAATATCGGGAAGAAAATCGACGGGCAGACGGGAGAGCGAGATGCCGCCGAAAATAATGATTACTATGAAGACTACCGAAGTAAGTATCGCCCTGCGTATGGCTATCCTTGTCATTTGCCACTCTCCGCAGGGTTGTATGCGCCCGTAACCCTGACCTTGGCTCCCTCTTCGACAATTCGCTGACCGACGTAGAGCACTTTGTCCTGGGCTGTGAGTCCCGAGACGATTTCCTGGTAGTTCCCGTCTTCAAGACCGACCTCCACGTCGCGCTTGACCACTTTGCCTACCTCATACGTCTTGCCTTCGATTTTTTCTGTCTTTGAGTCTAGGAGCACGTAGACGAATTTACCGTCAAGCCCCAGGACGCAGTCTATAGGGAGGGCGAGCGCGGCTTTCTTTTGCGCCACGATTACGGATATCTCAGCGAACATGCCGGGCGCAAGGGCGCCGGACGGGTTTGACACGCTCGCCTCCGCCTGAGCCGTGCCTGACCGCTGGTCGACGAAGCGAGATACGCGGACAAGAGCGGCCTCTGCTCTGTAGTCGGCAGCAGGCACGTACACTTCTGCCCGGCTGCCCTGTTCTACGTTCGATATGTACTTCTCCGGGATGCTGAAGCCCAGATTGAGCACGGACGTTTCCGATACCCTTCCTATAGGCATCTGTGGAGCAATCATCTCGCCCTGATCGGTGCCTGTATAGAAGAAGCGTCCGGAAATAGGCGCCTCGATAGGAACAGGTTCGTAGGCGACGCCGGGCACGTCCCTGTCAAGACGGGCGACGGTAGAACCCTTTGAGACGTAGGAACCTTCAGACACCGCGTAGCCCATGAACTTGCCGGGGAGGGGGGAATAGACCATGACTTCGCGCGAGCCCTTGAGCGTTCCCGAGAAGCGAACGGTTCTTACTATATTCTGCGTCTGCGGTGAAGTAATTATGACCGCGGCCGGCAGTTTCTTTTCCTCTTGAGCTTTTGACGGCATTCCGCAAGACGCAAGGGAAACCGCAACAAGCAAAATCAAGAGCGCGCTGGCGGAAATTTTCACTAACTTTTTCATTTATACTCCTCGTCGGTGTCACTTACACCTGGTGTTTTAAATTCCTGTAAGGTCTCCTCATCCCAAAGCCACGCCGATGCCATGAGCTTCTCGCGCGCGACTATCATCTGGTACAGGGCAGCAAGGCGCGCAAGCTCGGCCTGGGTTTTAGCTAATTGTATTGATTGGTAATCCAGCGAGCTGATTACGCCTGTACGATACTGATCCCTGGCCATATTCGATAATTCAGCCATTTGAGAGCCAAGACTTTGCTGCACAAGAAGTTGCTCCTTTGCCTCCACCCACGATGCATATGCCTGTTTTACATCAAGTTCAATGCCCTCAACCGCCTGCTCCTTTGTATAGGAAAGCTTTTTAAGCTGAATGTCTGCCATACGAACCTCGGAAAGTCCCTTCCCGCCGTCGTAAAGCGGCCATTCAAGAGCAACTGTGGCCGAGATGGATGAACCCCAACCGGGCTGCTGCTGATAAGGATTCTGCCACGTCGGAGAAGTGACAAACACGAGTGATGGTGAATACGCGGAGCGTGCAATTGAACGACTTAGCTGGGTAATCTTCTGCGCTCTATCGAGAGCGGCGATCTCGGGCCTTTTTTCAAGCGCCCTTTTTACGAGAGTATCCTCCCTCATCTCCTCGAAAATTATATCCAGGGTACCTTCGGCCTTTATCGGAGTAGAAACCGGCTGCCCGAGAACCATGTTCAGGAACTGCTGAGTCTTCAATGTTGAATTCCTTGCCGAAATCAGAGAAGCTCGCGCCTGAGAAACCGCGACTTCATCCTGTTTAAGATCAAGAGAGGAAGCGTAGCCGACCTTCCAGCGAGCCTGAGTCTCCTTAAGTTTGCTCTCGGCATCCTCTAGATTGGCCTCTGAAATCTTCTCAGCCTCTTCGGCAAGAAGAAGGCCAAAAAAGGCTGTTGTTACCTGGGAATGCAGATCAGAGCGGGCAAGAACGGTCTGCTCTTCAGAGGATTCAACCCCTAGTTTACCTATCTCCTCTGCCCATGCACGCTTACCGCCAAGAAACAAGGGTACAGTGACTGAAAAACCAGCGGAGTAGTTATCCGCCTCAGCCATCTGGACGTCAAAAGCGACGCCTGGCATCAACTCGAAATGTGTAACCGGTACGGTTCCCAATCTCGTATATGAACCCTGGAATTTGACTTGCGGAGAAAAGGCTGAACGCGTTTGTATAAGCTGTTCTTTTGATTCGGAAACCCCGAGGTCGGTTATTGACAAGCCAGGGTTGTTGCTGAAGGCTATATGGAGAGCTTCATCGTAAGTTATAGCTTTTAGAGAACCTGCAATCACAAAAGCAAACATGAAAAGCCATCTCGATTTTTTTCTCATTCATCCTCCTTGAAGAGGTTGTCTCTCTTATTTTTCAATATCCCTTTTAATAAAACTTCCTTTGCAGTCTCATAAGCTACTTCCGAACTGGCCAGAAGCATGCCGTAGATGGCGAACAGCTTTGCAAGTTCGCCGGCTGGCAGATCAGGTCGTATCTCCCCCTCATTCTGACCGTGCTCGAAAACGCCTCTCAACATGTCCCAGATTCTTTGCTTGCGTTCGTTCATCCTCTTTACAAAAAGCTTAATGATGCGGGGAGGGAACACTTCATCCGGAAATCCGCTCTCTGACATATGGTGAGTCATCGTGAACACCGGCGAGTAATTCTGGAGCGCCTTGTTTGCAGAATTTAATTTTTCTACCGTTGACCTGTGTGGAGGGTCGGTGAAGCTCATTTCGAGGTCGGAGACAAGTTTGTCGACCGCCTGGCCGATGGTTTCGAGAAAAAGCTCCGCCTTGCTCGGGAAATAAAGATACACGGCGGCTTTTGAGATTTTCACCTTATCGGCCACATCTTCCATGCTTACCCTGTCAAAACCCTTTTCAATGAACAACTCCCTCGCTGCATAGAGAATCTCAAAACGCCGCACCTCTGCAGGTTTTCTCTCCTGCGTTTTTTGCTCTACCTTTTCAATGCCTGGTTTGTCGTTCTGCATTCTCCAACCTTTCAAATTTAATTACTGACTAGTCAGTTATAATTAGCGTGGATTGTACGCAAAATATGTTTATTGTCAAGAGGTAGTATTTTTTAATTCACTTCAACTGACTGAATAGTCGGTAATATGTTTCTCGCCTGTTTTATTAGGACATTTACGCCATGATTCTTTGCAGCTATAGGGTGTTAAGACGCAAACACTGCCTCAAAGTTGCATAAAGGATTTGCTAATAAGAAGGCAGCGACCTTGACGGGTCGCTGTCATGGTTCCTTCGGTTCAGAATCTTTACTTTGCGGTTGTATCTTTGTAAGGTTCAGAGAGAATACTCAGTATCCTTCCAAGAGTATCACGAAGAACTTCTCTTGAGCAGACCAGGTCCAAAAAACCGTGTTCAAGCAGGAACTCGGAGCGCTGGAATCCTGCAGGAAGCTTTTCTCCGATAGTCTGTTCTATCACTCTTGGTCCGGTAAAACCAAGGAGAGCGCCCGGTTCCGCTATGATAATGTCTCCAAGGGATGCAAAAGAAGCCATGACTCCGGCCATTGTCGGGTGAGTCAGTATATTTATGTATGGGACTCCGGCTTTACGCAGAAGAGCGATTTCAGCGGAAGTCTTAGCCATCTGCATCAGCGAAAAGATTCCTTCCTGCATGCGGGCGCCTCCGCCGGAAGCGGTCAGCATAACGAAAGGTTTGCGTTCAGTAAGAGCGAGTCTTGCCGCTCTTGACACCTTTTCGCCCACTACCGATCCCATGCTGCCGCCCATGAAGGCGAAATCGGTTAAAGCGAAGATGACCTGAATCCCGTGAATGGACGCCCTGCCAGAGATTATGCCTTCCTCAAGTCCTGTCTTATTAACCGCCTCTTTGTACTTCTCCTTGTATTTCGGGAATCCTAACGGATCGATTGGAACAAGCCCTTTGTCGATTTCGTCGAGCTTTCCGTCGTCCAAGAGAAGCTTTATGTAGGTCTTATGTCCGACTCGGAAGTGGAAGTTGCATTTAGGGCATATCCAGTAGGACTGTTCGAGTTCCCGGCGGTAAAGTATCTCGCCGCAGGTTTCGCACTTTAGCCATAGTCCCTCTTCAAGATCGAGCTTCTTTGCTGCAGGACGTATGTTCTTTCTTGAGAACACTATTCGAACCTGTCCTTCAGTTTGTCAAGCACGCCGGGGAGAGTCGTGTACTCCATATCGCCGTGCGGGAGTCTTCCTGGTTCAAAGGGGCCGTGACGCCGGAAATAATCCGCTATCTGATTCGACATGGCTCGCGTATGATCGAATGAGGGATCATCGAACATATCACGAGGTCCAACCAGTTTGCCGTCGGCAAGTTGAAATCCTGCGGCAATAAGCCGCGGAGGTCCGTCGAAGCGTGTCGGGTTTGCTTGTTTGAAGCTCACGGGCATAAACGGCCCGTTGTGAGAACCCCTCATCCAGCCCGATACAATGTGGGGGAACGAGAAAGGCTCCATGACCTCGCCTACCGCAGGAAGACCTGACTGGCATCTTACAATCATCACGGGATCATCTTTGCCGACGTATTTGCCCGCAATCAGAGCAAGTTTCTGAGTGGATGCCTTGGCCGCTATCGTGCCGTCCTTCTTGTATATAGCATCAATAACATAATGTTCATGACTGCCTATCAGCGCAAGTAGATCATAACTTTCCTCAGGAGTAGAAAGCTTCACCTTCTTCCCCGAGTATGGATCGTTGACCATAAACACGAATCCGTCGTGCATGGTCGGGTCGATAACAAGCCCGGCCGTATTGAATGGGTCTGCAAAAATTTTGTACAAGGGGTAGTTCCAGGCTCCTGGAGAGGTTTTATCGGCCATGAAGATGATTACTGGTTCGCTCTTGCGTTCTTCAATCTCTATCTCGGCGCACCCGGGGCCCATACCCTTAACATTTCCCGAAAAGGCATCCGCTAGAAGATCCTGTCCTGCACCGTACAATTTAAGACGTTTCGCAACCTCGGTTCCTTCCACAAAAGTATCCCAAGCCAGCTTGTGGATAAGCTCGGCATCCGCGCCGTGCGTATGAGTCATAATCAGCTCAAGGTCATCGCCACAAGCAAGTATCGAAAAATCTATGAGTTTTCCGTCTCTCTTTGCCGAATCAAGCATCGCCTCAGCTTTAGCCATCACTTCGGGATGGCTGGAGGAATGTCCCACATAACCGCCGATATCGGCCTTTAGGACAGACAGCGTTATTTTACTCATTAATCCTCCTTGCAAGTACATTCTTTTCAGTGAATTTTGTCTATATTAAGGCACTTTTGGAGGATGTCAAGAGCAATAGTTGATATCTTATTAGGCGGATTCCGGCAAACATCGGTTTCGAGGGCTCAACACGTTTAGATTACTGCTGCTGAGCTTGACATTGAGGTTAAGGTTCTTTATAATCGCGCACTTCTAATGGGGGATCGTCTAATGGCAGGACGGCTGACTCTGGATCAGTTAATTGGGGTTCGAGTCCCTGTCCCCCAGTTTAAGGCCTTGTGTTCATACATAGGGCCTTTTTTCCTAATGTCCCTAACCTGACAGATGTATTACATACTAAACTTTTCGCAAGAAAATGTGAGACGCCTGCTTAGCAGGCGTCTCGCGTAAGCAATTTCGTTAGTTAAGGCCAGACAATATTGTAGGGAAAAAGGATACCGCTGAAATCATAGACCCCGGCTTCTGTCCACAAAGTGGAATGGGCCAAAAGATCGAGAATCGCGAATCTTGGAAAGGGAGCCAGCTGGGCATGCCATGTGCCTTCGTGTACGCCGTTCCCTTGATTCGCAAACGGAGCGCGCACATAAAAAGGCCAGGCAAGTATGAAACTATGTATAAAGGCGTCCGTTTCCGCTTTGTTGGCGTAGAGAGTCACAATAACATTTTCGCCCGAATGAAAGGTCACCAGCGTAGCGATATCGTAGAAAGTATTGAGGGGATCCGTGATTGTCAAATCGTAATCCTGACTCTTTACATTAAAGCTGTCTATATTAACAGTGCTATAGCCTTCGGACGATGCAACAGCGCACGAAATCTTTTCAAGGGTCCAGCCTCTGTTGGAATCGGATTCAGAGCCCGTTCTGCGGTAGATACCTCGGACCTTTGCCGTTTCAACAAGGTCTTTTTCCCATACGACGAGTGTATCCTTGGTTTCCATGCCTACAAGGGCCAGAATGCCTATTTTTCCGTAATTGTGGCGGCTCCATTCCACCCAGGCCGAGTCTCCAACCACTTCTATTAAAGCGGTTGCGGAATCATGGGTCTGGGGACCGCGAAGCCAGATTATACCTTTGGTCGTATCCATCAGGGTCGAGGATGTTCCTGTGGAATCAACTGTTGTATTCAAGTTGAACCATACTGTATCAGTGTCGACTAACGTTCTTATGGCCGCCTTGTCCAACTCCTCGTTGTTGCGGGAGCAACCTGTAAAAAAGACTGCAAACGCTGATGCTAAAAATGAGAATAAAATAAGCCTTCTCATTAGTTCCTCCTTGTTTGATGATTGCCAGCTCTATTGTGTATCAAAAAAAGCGCTTGTCAACCCCTTTACCACTGACGAAGCGCTATCATCTTTCTTTCATTCAATTCCTGGTTGTCCGCGGGAACCATAAGCTTTCCCATGAGTTCTTTTGATTCAGAGTTATGGAGAAGTACAAGGAGGTCGAGTCTTTCATTATCGAGATAGCCTTGCCAGTTGTCGGGAGAAGGTTTCTTGCCAGCAAGACATTCCGCTACGTCTATTATATCGTTGGATGGGTTTTCTTTCTTTAGAGAGGTTAAAGTTTTTCCAGATTCCGCACCGGCTTTCAAAGCAGAGAGTCGAGACCATATTCTGACTCCAGGGTGTTTATCCTCAAAGTATCTTTCACAAATTGAAAGTGCCCTGCTTGAGCCTATGAATCCCAGCGTTTTGAGCGCTTCGACTCTTATGTCCCAGTAATCGTGAAGCATAACTGAACCCAAAGCGTCAATTGACGATGAGTCGCGAAGCATACCCAGCGCTCTGACGGCGGCAACTTCGACCTCCCATGCGGCATCAGACAAAAGAGGCCGTATTGCGGAAGCGCTGGATGGATCACCAATGGCGCCTAAGGCAAAAACGGCTTCCACGCGAACCGATGGCGATTTATCTGCGAGCAAATTTGTGAGCGGTCCAACGGCGTTTTTGCTGTTTATGAGTCCTATCGAGTGCGCCGCGGCCATCACGCAGAGATCGTTTTCATCATTGAGACCCTTGAGAAGGGCATCCTCAGATTCAGCTCCGCCGATTCTTCCAAGCGCAGAGTATACCGCACGCCTTACCTCCGCCTTCTGGTCTTGAGAGGCGTTAATCAATGCGTCTCTCGAGCCCGAATCATTGATTTGCCCGAGCGCCCAGGCGGCCTTGGCTCGAATAGACCAAAGAGGGTCGGAAAGAAGAGACACGAGGATTGAGGAAGTTGCAGGGTCTGCGATTTTACCGAGCGCTTCAACAAGAATTTGTCTTTCCTTAGCGTTTGGGTCGACTGCAGCTTTTGCAATTACACTGGTTGATTTCGGGTCAGCGATCCTTGCAAGTGCGACAAGCGTTTTTGTCTGCTCATTGCCCTTCAGTGAAGGAAGCCTGCTCATGAAAACGTCAACAGCTTCGTGGGCATCCAGTTTTCCCAGAGCCTCAATCGAGTTCTCCCGGACAGTCGGGTAGGGATCATCAAGCGCTTTCACGAGCGATGCTAGAGCCCGGCCGTCACCGAGTTCGCCAAGCGACCATGCGGCGTTCGCCCGCACCGGTGCCGCTTCGCTGAACAGTGACTTTATGAGAGGTTCTACCGCTGATGTATCTTCCAAGAGGCCTAACGCCCAGGCTGCCTCGTAACGCACGCCCACCGACTTTGAATCCAGAGTTCTTATGAGCGGTTCAACGGCTGAAGCGTCACGCAAATAACCAAGCGCTTCGGCGGCGAACATTGCAGTTTGTTCGGAAGAACAACTAAGAGCCTCCACCAACTGAGAGATAGTCAGAGCTCTATCGAGAGACGCCATAGAATCAATAAGCTCGTGTTTCTCCTGGATTGAAAGGGCCGCCATTGCATCAAGCTGACCGCAATCGAAAACAGAACTCAGCGTCAAAAAAAAGATTAGCATTCAGTCTCCTCCGGTTCAATCTAAAACGGTATTCTGCATACAAAGCGCCTGTTTGTCAACTTGACATGCGTTGATATGAATCTATAATTCAAATCTATGCCAACATACGAATATCGCTGTACGAAATGCGGCTTCAGGTTTGAATCCTTCCAGTCTATATCTGAAAAGCCTTTAAGGTCTTGCCCCGAATGCAAAGGTGATGTAGAACGTCTCATCGGGTCAGGTGCAGGGGTTTTATTCAAGGGCACTGGTTTCTACGAAACCGACTATAAACGCAAGCCTGAAGGAACAAAAAAGGAAGAGACGACCAAGACTGCCGTAAAGGAAACATCCGTAAAACCCTCGTGATACTTCAGGGCAAATAATTGAATCCATAAAAATTAGGTCAAGAACGGCATTTTTAATCTCCCTCTACTCCTCTCATACTTAAATTTACAGGGAGATTTTGCTTAATTCTCGTCTACTATTACGATTACGCGACACTCGGTTAACAGCTTCTGGTTGAGCGCCGATGAAGTCACCAGAGTCGCATCCTCAGAATTCAATACAATATTAGAGCGGTTCCTGCCCTCGGCACGTTCCGCTACTATCCTCAACGGATTAAGACCCAGTTCACGCGTTTCAAGAGCCTGCCTGGGCGTGTACGCGTATTTTATATATCCTCTTTCAAGAATCTGGCTTCTTTTAACCATTGACGCATCAAGAATAACTCTGCCTTGAGAATCCAGAATCCTCGGGAAGATTGCGGGATTAAACCCTGTTCCGCGTGCATCAATCACGAAACCGGTTATGGGTATGGACGTTGTAATCTCTTCTGAAGTTGTATCAATTGATTCATTCCCCGTTCTGAGATTTACGCCGTAAGAACGAGGAATAAATTCCTCAAGGAATGGACCAAAAAGGCTAATCGAATACTCGTTCAGTATCTCGCCTGAGGTCGAGTAACGGGTTGAAACAACCTGGGGATAAGCTAGCGATGTCTCAAAGTAATTATCAGCGTCTTGTGAACGACGCACGGCATCACCCAGTGTTCGTTCCGCGTCGAGAGGGGTAACCGCAAGAAGAGAATCAAGACTGGCCATGATCTCGCTTCTAGTAGTGGGTTCGCTTGTAATATCTACAGGCCCAAAGAAATGGACGGCAAGTTCACTCCACTCTATTCTCATATCATAGCCACCAGTGAGAAATACAGCAAACATCAATTGTAGCATTCAGCCTCCAGCTATCATAATTAGTAACCAACGCTAGAGCGGACGACGGGATTTGAACCCGCGGCCACAGGCTTGGGAAGCCTGTGCTCTACCAACTGAGCTACATCCGCAGTCTCTTCGTTTGTCTCTGCTAAAAGTATAGGTGTAAAGCGAAGCGTGTCAAGAGGGCAACTATCAGCAGCAATTCTAAAGGAAACAAATATATACCAGGCGATTTTGACTCAAGAAATCCCTTGAAATCAAAACCTCACCCGCATAGTAACCGAAAACGGTGAAATTTCAAAAAAAGTGCTGCTGCCGTTAGATGTGTTCTGCATCCCCCACCACTGCTCGCAGGAGTAGCCAAGAAGCGCGGTACCGGAACCGAGGATCGTACCTGCTATGATGTCGCCTGGATAATGCCGGTTGTCCTGGATTCGTGTCCAAGATACCCATGCCCAGGTTCCGACAAGCAGGGCGGTGATGCCGGTTTTTGCAGCAATTGCCAATGGTTCGGTCGAGCGCCACTCATCCCAAGTAAACAAGGAAAGGTAGGTGGCGGCCGTCGCAAAATGCGCTGCATGCCCTGAAGGCCAGCTGTCTCTCGCCTCATCGAGACCAATACCTTTTGCTAAACGGTCGTAGTAATCAGGGCGTGGACGACCAACTATATCTTTGGCCAACTCCTTTATGAAGTATCCGGATGTGATAGCCAGAAGCGAACCCTTAAGATGACGGTAGCTGCGTTCGTTAAGCCATCCATCCTGATTCGGAAGAATCGAAACCGCACCAGCTGTTGCAAGCATGGCGCCATAAACCCATGGATTTGTGACCCTTTCTTCGAGATATGGCCTGTCGCCCGCACCCGGTATCAGGGGAGTTTCAAAAAAAGGGCCCGCCTTGGCTGAAAGATACCCTCCGAGTCCGAAACTGCCTATCATTCCCCAGTCAAGAATCTCACGCTGCCAGGATGCGGACAAAACAAAGGGGACGGTAAAAAGAACCAATGCCATTCTGCACATTCGGGACTTTAATGCAATCTACTGGGATGTCAATAGATGAAACTGGTTTTCATCGGTAAATTCGTCTGTTTGAAACGATTGGGTTTTAAGGACCATCCGCTTCCAATATTTCTTTTTTTCTAGAGGAACTCTCTAGCTCTTTGAGCCAACCGATGCGAATTATGGATTTGCGGTCGCGCAGCGTGTAGGGTTTGATGTCGAGCACTGGCGTGCAGTCGATCATGTCCAGACCTTTGACTTCGAGGATGCGGCCCCTGCGAACGAGAAGTTTCACTACCGTAACGGCGATGGGGTTGGGCCTGTGCGGGCTCCGTGTTGCGAAAACGCCTCTCTTTGGACGCGAGGCGAGCAATGGCGAGGTCAATAGTTTGTAACCGACGGATAGGTGAAATGCCCAGATTATGTAAAGGTGAGAGAAGCCTCCGATATCTTTAAGACCCAATGCGAACTCGGGGAATATCTCAATAGTTCCCTTGGTCGAACGTGAGCGGAGAGGATGGATTTCATCCGGATCGGTGTAGGGCGAGTGAGCTACGCCTATGGGAACCAGGCGGATTGATTTCTGACCGACTGATGATCCTGCCGCCATTCTTAAGAATAGTCCTTATTTCCTATTAATCAACCACGGGGTCAATAAACAAGAAGTGTTCGTTTGGGTGTTGTCAGTTTTATATGGCTCTAGTCAGAAAGAAGAGGATAATGATGTATGAAGCTGAGGGATTGGATTGCATTATTTGCGTCGCTTGTGTTGATTGCGGCAGCGTTTATAGTGGGGCTGCGCTGCGGCGCAGCAAAAGTTCCGGAAAGTATCATCAAGACGGACACGCTAAGGATCAGAGAAATAATAAGGGATACGCTCCTTCGCTGGCATGAGCGAATTGTCTGGAAGGACGTTCCGCCTGAGACTGTGGTCATTTACAAGTATCAAGTCAAACCGGAGACTCTCTGGGGCCGCTGGCCCGAGTCCATAATAAATCTGAACTACGTCCGGGGTAAGGTGGGCTTCACTACCCTTCTTCCGGTTCTTGCGACTGACAGCCTTGGCCAGAGTCGCTGGACGGGCTCGGCGACCGTCAGAGAGTACTCTTACGACGTTGGCGAACGGTTCAGTGTCTCGACTAAAGGTGAGGGCTTCTTCGTAAAATCATTGAGGGATGCGCCGCGCTTTTCCGCAGCGCTCGGCTCCGAGGGACGGCTCTGGGGCGATACGCTTTCCTCAAGGATTGTGCCCTACGTCGAGGCTTCGTTAACCTGGCGGGGCCTGAGCATCGGCCCGCGGCTCGACACAAGGGGCCTTCACGTAAACCTGAGATACGAATGGATGTTTTAAACAAAGACTCTACAATACTAAGGATAGGCTACTGACGATTTACAAAGAGATTTCAAACACCCTCTTAATAGGGATTTCAGGGAAGCTACAAAAGGTTAATCTCATATTCTTACGTGAGGCAAAGCCCGTCTCACCAAAAGAGCTGGAGTCTTGGGTTCCTGAAGAGAAATACCTTAACGACATCGCCAAGCTTAAACACGCAGGAGAAGAAACACTCAGATTGAACCAATATTCAGACCCAAGAGAAAAATATACCTGTAACGGAATGATGGTCGATTATATTGGAAGCCGGTTTATAGAAGTATTGTAATGTTGTAATTGAAAGTATCTCCGATCTGAAACTTAAAATGACATACCCTTCAATCAAAAAGTGCTATTCCCGGATGAGCCAAGCACAATTAATGTGTGAAAATTTTGTCATGCCGCTTGACATATCATTTCTGAGAGATATTCTTTTCAAAATCAAAAGGAGGCTGTAAGCAATGAAGAAAGTTATCTTCTGTTTGCTTGGACTATCCGCGACAACCATGTTGTGGGCAACCGTGCCTGTCGGATACTTGCCATATAGTTCCGCTCCCCGCTACCCAAATCTCGCAGCGGATACGCTTGATCCGCTTAGATTGAGATTCAACTACCTTTACGAATTCTCCCAGATTGCAGATTTTATTCAGTCATGGCAGCTGGATGACCCTGATTCTGTTGATGACGGAGGCATGATAGAGGCAGAATCAGGTCCATTGAGGCCGGTTATCCAGACCGATAATACACTTGAGGCTATATGGGTCTGGTCCCGATATGGACAAATGACTGGAGACACTTCAAAATACAGAAACAATATCGATAAGGCGCGTGCATACTGCGAACGGTTTCCTGCATGGAAGGAGGAGGGACTTGAAGGTCAGAATTACTACCGAATGCACAACTGTGCATGGGGTATAGCGGCCGAGCAGATGTATCGGGATGTATACGCAGACGATGGATGGACATGGTACCGCGACTCATGCGGTATTTATATGAAAACACACAAACTCAACAAGTGGCAGATTCTAGACAGACAAGTGATGGGCTGGTGCGCTGGCTGGCTCTATAAATTCGGAGTAGAAACAGGAGACCAGGTAGCTATTGATACAGCCTGCGTTATGGCCGATTCGCTTATAGCCTTTACTGAATTCAAAACGCCTCAAGTAATGTTGACCGACGAATACTGGGCAATGTCGGCAGGGACCATCGTATGGGGAATATGCAATTCGGCGTTCCGGCAGGACAGCATGAGAGGAAAGGAGTGGATCATTGAAAACGGCCCGTATCTCGATACATTTCAGGTCTGGCGCAGCATTCCGAACGACTATGGTTGGGATAACTCTTGGAACGTAGGATACGCAAACGGCCACGGAGCGATGCATGATATCTCTCGCAATCCTGAATATGCAAGACGCCACTTGTGGCTGACGAATAAACTTCTATCTTATGACACCGATTCTGACGGCGGAATAATGGCGTCAACACAGGATTCACCCGATGTGGATATGTGCTGGGTCTCATCTTATCTTTGCATGATGGGTCTTGACAGGCTGATAGGCGAAGTAGAGGACAAGGATGCAGGGGTTTTGGAAATAGCAGGAATCCGCGACGGCGACACCATCAAGAAAGGAACAAAGGTAGATCTTAAGGCAATAGTCACTAATTACGGCAGGGAACCACTCACTAGCATTTCGGTAAACCTTTCAGGAGACGCGGCAGGGTCCTGGGCTACAGACCTAGGCTTTCTTGAATCAGATACTATTCTCATGAAATCAAACTGGGTTGTTCCGGAAACTGCGATTCTCGTACTAACAACATCCCATCCAGAGGATATGAATCATACAAATGATACTCTTCGTGTTGGGATTAACTGCTTTGCTAAACCGGGAGTACGAGAAGAAGCTACGGTTCAGAATTGCATGAAACTCGAAATCCCGCAAATCACATCCAAATCGATCATCGTCAAATACGAAATTCCTCCCACGACAAAAGGGAGCCTTGCGCTATATGATATCAAAGGAGCGCTAATTAATAAGTTTTATCTATGCCGATCTACAGGTCAGATTGACTGGAACGTCTCAGAACTACCTAAGGGTGTTTACTTTGCAAGGCTTGAATCGAATGAAGCTGCAATCAATCGGAGAGTGCTGCTTTTGCGTTGAATTTCTCATTTTTGTATGACTTTGTCGAGAGCCGAACACTTTGTTGATATCTTTTTATACGCTGAAGCCTCAGTATAGCACGGAACCCTGATAAGACCCCGGATAAACTACCTCCTCTTCCCAATGCATTTTTTTTAGAAAGCGCCGATATCAACAATCCGATATGAGACCAGTAAAACGCCAACCAGTTAACAAAAGTTCCTTCTATGGCGTGAAGAAAGAAGTAGTGATGGTTTTCGACGATTTGTTTGTACGTCTCGAAATAACTTGAGCGACTTGTTGGAACATGCAAATGCATGATACGTGCCGATGGGACATACAATAACTTAAAGTTTTTAGATACACGGTATGCAAATTCAACATCTTCCATGAAAGAATACCCATGAAACCCTTCGTTGAACTTATAGTTCTTTACTACTTCCTTCTTATAGAAATATAATCCATTTAGAACCTCTGCTTCTTGAGGTTCAGTAATTTCTTGCCTCTGGAACGGAAAGGCAGGAAAACCTGAGGCCTGAATAAAGACATGCTTAGCGAAATTGTGAGAGAGCATGAAAATTCTTTTATATAATGATTTTAAAGACCAGATGGATTGACGTCTATCTTTAGGATCTATTAATCTGGGCATTACACCACCTAGGTCTGTATTTCCCTTATTGAAAACCTCTTTAATGATTCTAAGCGCTTCTTTATCAAGAATTGTATCGTCATCCACAGATCCAACGACATAAGCATTAGCCATCTCAAAACCTATATTTCTTTGCCGAGCAGTTCCAGGGTACGTGTGTGTATACAAGAATCTGGGGCTTCTTTTTTTTCGCCTCATCTCTTTTACAACTGAAAGTGACTTATCGTCGATAGAAGCATCAACAATCACAATCTCATCAGGGGGACAAGTTTGCCCGAGAACAGATTCAAGACATCTCCTAAGTTGAGTTGGCCTATCTTTAGTACATATTACGAGTGAAAGAGTAATCATCTTTTCAAACGTCATAATGCTTGATGCATGTAATGTCTCTCGATAGTTGTAAGAATAACATCACGATAAAAATCGTCTGCAAGCTTCTTGCGATCGAATCGCCTTCCCAACCTTCTTGCTTTTTCTGACATTTCTCTTAATCTTTTTTCATCATTTAAGAGCCTTACTGTCTTTTCTGCAAGTTTTTCAGGATCCGGATCCATTATGCCGACACCGTTTCCTAAAATAAGACCCCTGCTTTCAACATATAAACTTGGATCCATAAGACATACTACGGGTAATCCTGCCATTAGGTAATCATACTCCTTAGCACCAACGGCTCCCTTATGAGCTAGCAACCCGTAAGCTAATGAGTTCAACCCTAATTTTGCACTACGCAACCTTCCGGTTAATTCCTTTGGTGGAACCATCTCTTCAAATTCAAAGTTTTTTGTCAATCCACGCAATTTGAGCCCTTCTAAAAACTCACGACCCTGACGCGTTTCTAAATCGGAAATTACACGGACTCTGAGTAGCGGGAAAATCTTAACCATTTCATAAATATAGTCAATAATACCTCGAGGATTGCGAGCATCGCTGGCTAACATCCCAGAGTAAACAAGATCGAATTTCTTCTCTCGCTTACTGCTTTTATTTGAATTACTCGCTTCACTACCGTTGCGAATGACAAAAATCCTTTTTGGATCATACTTAAATTTCTCTTGAATTTCCTTTTTCAACCATTCTGTTACTGTCGATATGGAAGACACCTTAGGAATAACTATCAACGCCAAAACCCTCTGGAGGAGATTCATAAAATAATGAAGAATTGGAATTTTGTTTAATGGTAGTACCGCCTCAGGCAAATCTCGAATGTCTAATATTAAAGGACAACCAAGCCTTTTCATTAAGTAACAACCTTCTACTGCTTGCCAAATAAAGGGAAAACTTACGAAAATTATATCTGGTTTTATCTGGCGTGCTAATTTAAGTAATCTGGGAAGAATCCACGGTAACTTCAAAAAATCCCATCTTTTTTTGGCTAAAGGAAAAGAAAACCTAAAATACTCCGATTCAAATACGGAAATTTGATGTGTAACAACAACTACTTGACTCCGCCTGCTCCAATACTTTGCAAACGCACCTATACGCGAAGCGGCCGCCTGTTTGGAAGGCGGGAAGTGCCTGTCTTCAACAAGTATTAATATCTTTGGATTGTGCATTTTTTTAGTATCAAAATATCTCCTCATCGAAATCCTTTTTTTGACTACATAGCGAAAAACATCCTTATGAGAATAGCACATATTAGATATACAAAGGTTTCACGAAAACCAGATTTCTTCTCCATCAGAATCTTATTTGATGGCTAAGTGTTGTCAACTTTTCTTGCCTATCCACTTATTTAGAATTTTTTCTATTACCTTTTTTTCCGACGGCAGAAGAAAGCCGGATATCAAAAGGAATAGCAGATACAGTGCACTCCCTCCCAAGCATTTGATAAAAAGCGTTGCCCAGTGAGGAATAGCTTCTATCTTCAAGAAAAAGAACCCTGCAGTCAACAATATACTGGATAGCGAAACAAGAACTATTCTTTTCTTTTCATAAGAAACCTCCATGAACTTACGACTGAAAAACAGCATCATTACAGTCATAACTGCATAAGACAGGACCCAAGCTAAAGCTGAAGCATAAAGCCCCATCAAGGGGATCAGAAAAATATTCATCGCAACAACTATAATAGCTCCAACAATTGATGTAATAGTGAAATATATCGTTTTCCTCGCAATCTGGCATGGAGTACCTACTATATTGAAAACACCCATA
>JAAYVC010000034.1 GCA_012517375.1 bacterium
ATAAAGCAGATGAATAAAACAAGGATAAGAAAGGAGGTTTTATGGTCTTTTTGAGTCTTATCCTTTCGATGGTGTCTTTAGAGTTCCCAATAACAACAGCCCCAGGAGACCAGCGCTACCCCGACGTGTGCTGGGACGGTTCTAAGTTCTGGGTGGTGTGGACTGACAATAGGAATGATTCCGGTAAAATATACGCAACGAAGGTTGACGAGAACGGCAGTGTTGAATCCCCGATTCTTGTCCACTCTTTCGACAGTGAGGTATGGGACCCATCCATTGCCTGTTCACCAGATACGTTTCTTTTAACCTTTTCACTGCCTGTTCCTGATTCGGTGACTGAGTTTTACCTTCGTTACAGTCTTCTGGACACTTCAGCAACGCCTTATCCAGGTTCAGGAGGCGGAGTTGGAATATTTGCAGCAGGCCCGATTATTCCGCTACGATGCAAGGAGCATTTTGCTCTACTTTATACGTATGGCTTTCCCGCTCAGTTCGAATACCCAACCTGTGGCGCTGTGTCGTTGCTCAACGGGAATGAACCTGTAGATATACTTGAAGTACCGGGGCCTAAAGGACAATTCTGCTATGTTGATGGCGGCGTTTGGAATGGGGAACATCTCTTCTGTGTAACATCTTCAGGATGTATATACCTTGAGGATACTCTTGAACAGTCTCCTAATCAGGGCGGTTACTTTTACCCGAGAGATCCCTGGGAAATGGATTGGGATAGTCTCTGGTTTTACAATGGAGTAACACTCGCCGCAGCCAGCGATAAAATCGGCATGCTGTATTCAAAGTACGGTAATCCATGGTTTGACCTCGTAGACGGAAACGGAAGTCTAATAAATCCTGAACCACTCTTTATCGATTCGACTCAAAATTATTGGCAATCAAGTCTCGCATTCGGTAAAGGCAGTTTTCTTGCCGTATCTGAAGTAGGTAAATATCACGGCCCCTATACACTTTGGGGTACCGAGATAGATACCAGTGTAACCCTGATTGACGAAGGCTACCTTGTAGGCGGACCCAAGGAGGAAAGGTATCCCGACATCTGCTTCGGCAAGGAGCATTTTCTTTTGGTCTGGTGCGACAACCGCTCGGGCGACTGGGACATTTATGGAAGGATACTCGATTCACTGCCCTACTCGGGCGTGAGCGAATCCTCCCCTTCCCCTCTCCCCAAGGATATTCAGGCGATTGAGGTCGATAAGACCTTCTTCAAGGACGAATTGCGCATAAGGCTCGAAAACGCTGTCGATGCAGGGCAAATCATAATCATACGGGACGTTGCTGGCAGAACCGTGCGAATGCTTGAGGTTCAAGGCCCTGAAGCGGTATGGGACGGATGCGGCCGGGACGGAGCACTCCTGAATAAAGGGGTTTACTTCGTGTCTGCAGGAGGCAGAAGCAGTGCAAGACCGGTTAAAGTTGTAAAATTATGATTTTAGGGTTTCTTCTACGATTTTTCCAAATTACGTATTTCTCAGTAAGCGTTCTAAATTGGAGTGAATAAGAGCTTTTGCACTTGACAAACTTTTATCTCGCTCTATAATTCGCTTATATGCGCAAATCAAAGGAGGTGCAGATGCACAAGCGACTCCTGACACTTGGGTTTCTGGTAGTCGTTGGTTTAGGTCTGCTCGCCGGATGCGGAGCATCCAAGGCTTTGATAGCTCAAATGGAAGCAGCGTGTCAAGCCGCGGACGATGCAGAGGCCAGACTTGCCAATCTTGAGTCTCAACTGAAGACTCTACAATCGGATAAGACAGCAAAAGAAGCGCGCGTCCAGGAACTCGAACAACAAATCTCAGAGCTTGAGAATGCCAAGCCTTCACGTGATGGAAATCTCAAGCCCGGGACTTCAAGGTAGGAGGATTTATGGCTAAAAAATTATTCCTTCTACTGGCCGTGGGTCTCATTGCGTTCGCCGGCGTAGGCTACGCCAAAAAGATCTCGAAAAAGGAAGCCGAAGCTCAAATGGCGGCATGCAACACTCGCAAGACGAGTGCCGAAGACGCTATCAACGGCATGGAACCTAAGGCAAACGGCCTTAAGAGCGAAATTTCCGCTCTCGATGCCAAGATAGCCGAACTTGAAGCAAGACTTGCCGAGCTTCAAAAGCAGCCTAAATATTGGGGACGTTACACCGTTAAATCGGGCGACTATCTTTACAAGATAGCCGACGACCCCTTTGTTTACCACGACGGATCCAAGTGGCCTATGATTTACGAGGCGAACAACGATATCATCAAGGACCCGAATCTGATCTATCCGGGCTGGGTGCTCTTTATCCCCGGTCTTAACGAATGGAAGGTCATATCGGGCGACTGCCTCTGGAAGATAGCGAATTCGGTGGCCGTCTATGGAAATGCATCCAAGTGGCCGCAGATTTACGAGGCAAACAAGGATCAGATCAGAGATCCAGATCTGATTTATCCCAATCAGGTTTTCAAAATTCCGCGCTAATAGCGCAATGATTTCTGAGGGGAAGACTTTCCAGTCTTCCCCTCTTATCATGTTGTCTTCTTCAAATGGCTAGACGTATTGTAAAAATCAAGGATATAGACCCTATGCTACTTTCAGGGGTAGGGGATGAGAACCTGCGAGTGTTGAGACAGCACTTCGACGCGCAAATTATCGCGCGCGGCAATAAGCTGACTCTGGAGGGGCCTGATGAAGAAGTGGATAAAGTCGCTAACATCATTGAGAAGCTCTCGGAAACCATTAGCTCAGGGAAGCTCATTAATCCAGAAATAGTCGTTGCCGAGATTGAAGGGGTTAGGGGGATACGTGAAAGAAAAGATTCGGAAAACGGCATTATTTATACGCCCCGGAAAATCATTAAACCGCAGTCGGAGCATCAGGAAAAGTATATTAAAAGCATTGAGGAAAACTCCGTCACCTTTGGCATAGGTCCGGCGGGAACCGGTAAAACCTATCTTGCGGTTGCAAAAGCAGTTGAAGCGCTGGCAAATGATAGAATCGACAGAATTATCCTGACAAGACCCGCAGTCGAGGCAGGAGAGTCTCTTGGATTTCTGCCGGGCGATTTGAAGGAAAAGGTCGATCCCTATCTAAGACCCCTTTACGACGCACTTTCGGATATGATACCGGCGGAAAGAATGAGACGATTTCTCGATAACCAGGTAATTGAAATAGCTCCTCTAGCATTCATGAGAGGAAGAACCCTCTCTGATTCATATATAATTCTCGATGAGGCGCAAAATACATCGCCTACCCAGATGAAGATGTTTTTGACAAGACTGGGTTGGAATTCGCGTGCGATAATAACGGGAGATATTACTCAAATAGACCTCTCGCACTCGAAAGAGTCAGGTCTTGTTGATGCTATACAAATTCTGAAAGATGTAAGGGGAATAGAATTCGTTCAATTCGACTCGACAGATGTTGTCAGACCTCCCCTAGTTTCGGCAATCATCCTCGCTTATGAAGAAAAGAACTCTATCTAGACTGGGTATTGGAGCTTGCCTGCTCCTGATAATTGCAACCTTGAATCTCGCTCCATTTCTTTCCCCGCCTGCTAAACTCAACTACACTCTGGGTGAGACTGTTTCCAAGGATCTTTACGCCCCTATCTCGTTTCGGTTACCGAAGGATCCGAAGATTCTGAACGCCGAGCGCGACAGCGCTGAAGCTTTGGTAACGCCGGTTCTCAAACTTGATGAAGGAACGGAAAGGAGCATTCTGAAGAATCTGAGAAACCTGAGATTCCCTGATTCCGTGCCAAAGGATTTTTCATACCAGACAAAAGAAGCCCTCATTACGCCAGGCCGCGACATCATACTTTCATCTGCGGAAAGCCTCTTTGTAAGCGTAATCTCTCAGGGGTATTTTTTCGAAAAGGACGATCCCGAGTATTCGACAATTAAGAATGTTATTATTCAGATGGGCAAAAACGGAAAGGAGTTTGCGGAAAGGACAGAAAATCTTCTTGGTCCATCCGATATCGACACCCTTACTACCAATGCTGCACGCAGATTATTTCCTTCGGATCCCATCCGAAGAGAGGCCCTCACGGAGATAATGCTCAGGATGCTAGTTCCAAATTTGAGTGTGGACGAGGATGAAATCTCCGCAAGGAAGCAAACGGCACGCAATCGAATCAACCCTTATGAAGGGTTTGTTGAAAGAGGCGAGCTTCTACTTGAACAAAACTCCAGGGTTGACGAATTAGCACTCAAAAAGATAACGGCCCTTAATTCAGCCATAGAAGGAAACTGGCAGATAAGACTGGAGTTGTTCCTGCGCCAGAACATCCTTTCGATACTCGTCATCCTGATATTCGTCTTTTCCCTTTATATACTCCGTAAGGATCCTCCATTCAAGAATGTATTATTTATGACTATCCTTCTTGTTGCAAGTTTTGTTGTTGCTTTTGCAGTGCGCCGCTTTTCTATCTGGTGGTTTGTACCCGTAGGCTTTATCGCTCTCGCAGTCGGTATATTCCTCTCCCCCCTTGAAGGCATACTCGTCGCAACTGGAACTTCCCTTTTACTCTATATTCCATGGCAGACCGAGCCTGAATACTTCCTTTTTGCGCTTCTTTCAGGCTTTGGGGCACTTGCAGCCATCCCGTTCATGGGTCGCAGAATGGGTTTTCTGGCAACATTTGGATTTATAGGTATAGGTGGTCTGCTTGCAAGGGGCGGCTTCCTGATAGCAAAAACCGGCGTCTCTCCGCGTGAGCTATTCTCTATTGTCTCATCTATAGGAATTAACGCTGCAGGAAATCTGGTATTCTTCATGCTTGCTTTTTTTCTTGCAGAAAGGCTTTTTGGGTATACATCAGTCCTTACTCTTTCAGAGCTTGCAAATCTTAACAATCATCTTTTCAAGGAATTTTCGATGCGGGCTGCAGGCTCCTATCACCACAGCATCGTCGTAGGCAATCTTGCTGAAAGTGCCGCGCGCATCATATCCGCAAATCCAGCTCTCGCGCTGACCGGCGGATACTACCACGACATAGGAAAGATGACAAAACCCCAGTATTTTATTGAAAATCAAATAGAACAAGGCAATCCGCACGACACTTTGAAACCAAGGATATCAGCACTCATACTGGCTAGTCACGTTAAAGAGGGTCTCTCGATTGCCGAACGAAAGAACCTGCCTCTATCTATCAGAAAAATAATCGCCGAGCACCACGGAACCACAAGAATGGAATCTTTCTACCAGAAGTACTTAGAAAACCCTGGTGAGGATGATCTGTCGGAATCTGATTTCCGCTATAATGGCCCTAAACCGCAAAGCAAAGAAGCAGCGCTTGTAATGCTCGCCGATTCGGTGGAGGCTGCGGTCCGCTCAAAAGGATTTGCAGACAGGGAAGAGCTAGACAGTCTTGTTAAAGAAATAATTGACCAGAAAGTCAGAGACGGACAACTGGATGAATGCAACTTCACGACATCGGATATTCAAAAAGTACGAAGGATATTCGTAATAAGATTAACAGGTATTTTTCACCCAAGAATTAATTATGAGAAACAAAATAACGATAAAGGCGCCGAGAAGGACGCAAAAAAACGTACTCCGCGAGCATATCCAAAAAGTACTAAAAGCTGAGCAATGCCTGAAAGGTGTAAACATAATACTCGCGGATGATACTTTGCTTGCTCGTCTTAACGAGAGATTCAAATCAAAGAAAGGGCCTACCGATGTTTTGTCCTTCCCTTTTGAGGAGGAAGACTTTCTCGGAGAAGTATACGTATCCCTCGATAAAGCAGTTGAACAATCGCAAAAATACGGTGCGGCTCTTAATGACGAAATCAAAAGACTTGTAGTTCACGGCATCCTTCATCTTTTGGGATACAATCATCGCCAGATGCCCTCACGGCTTAAAAGGTATCTGTGATTACAGCTTATATAATCGCTATCGCAGTGCTGCTTGCTGCAAGCGCCTTCTTCTCAAGTTCGGAAACAGCGTACTTCTCACTTTCGCCGTTGAGGACTCAAAGACTGGGTGAATCGGGGCTGGTTAAAGGGCTTCTGAAATCGAGGGACAGGCTTCTGGGCACGATACTTTCCGGTAATTTGGTAGTGAATTTCGTTGCCACTTCACTCTGGACCACTCTCCTTGTTGCGCTTTCCGGGCGTTTCGGATGGAGCGAACCAAGAACGCTTTCTCTTGGAGCCGTCATCATGGTTTTGATACTGCTTTTATTCGGAGAAATAACACCCAAGGTCATCGCCGTAAGGGTCCCTATGTTCCTTGCCAGACTATATGCACCAATGCTCGTTTTTTTTACATGGGTATTCTTTCCTTTTACATGGGCTTTGGGAACACTTTCCAAGGTTTTGTTCAAAAAACGCCGTAAGGAGAAACCCTTTCCTACTGATGAAGAGGTGAAGACGATGATAGAAATGGCGGTAAGATACGGCATTCTGCGACCTCAGGAAGAACAGATAATGGACAATCTGGTTGATTTGGGCGAAAGAACCGTAAGCGAAGTAATGACCCCCAGGGTGGCGATGAAAGCGATGCCGCTTGATACTTCGTTATCTGAGGCTCTTACTTACGCAAGGACTACGTTTAAATCGCGTTATCCCGTTTTCGACAAAACACAGGATAGAATCGTTGGTATAGTATACACTAAGGATCTTCTGACAGCAAAACCGAGAACCCGCTTCAGGAATCTATTAAGAGAACCGTTCTTCGTACCGGAAACTAAAACGCTCTCTGAGATGCTTGAAGAGCTGAGACGCTCCGATCAGCATATCGCAATAGTGGTTGACGAGTTCGGCGGAACCGCAGGACTCGTCACTCTCGAGGATATACTTGAGGCGATATTCGGCGAAATAGTTGACGAGTACGATTTGGCACATCCTTATAAAAAGATTAAGGAAGGCGCTTACGTTGTTGACGGAGACATCGATATCACCGCTCTAAATCGCCTATTCGACGATGCATTCCTTGAGGCCGAAGATGATTTTTCAAGACTCTCGGAACTTATTACTGACGAGCTTGGTCATATTCCTAAACCAGGAGAGACTCTTGAGTACAAAGGCGCACGAATTACGGTAAGGAAGGTTAAACGACAGCGAATCGAAAAGGTGATGATTGAGAAGCTAAACTCGACTAATCAGGTGGAGAACTGATGACTCTCCTTATTGGCCTTTTATTCATCCTGGTACAGGGTTTTTTTGCCGGTGCGGAGACCGCTTACGTTGTAGCAAATCCAGTAAGGGTCGCCCATCTTACAAGAAATACCAAAAGACAGGAACATGCACTTGAATTGCTTAAAAGGACAGAGCTTCTTCTCGTGCTGACTCTTATAGGAACGAATATGTCGGTCGTGTTATCAGGTTTTTTTATTACCACTTATTTCCTGGATGCGCTTGGTGAATCTGGAACCATTGTCGCCATCGTCGTAGGAACCCTAGGAGGTTTGATATTCGGAGAATACCTGCCTAAAAGTTTTGCCAGGCTAACAGCCGAACGTTTCGTAGTTACGACCATCGACTTCTTCAACCCAGTTTCTTACATTCTTCGACCATTCGCAAGACTATTTCGTCTACCTCAAAAGAAAGAGCGCGGACTGGAAAGACTTTCCTTAAGCAGACCCGATATGCTTACAGCCATCAAACTTGGTGAGAAAATCGGAAGCATTGAAGAAAAAACATCACCGCGCGTCGCCAATCTTTTTTCAGCTTTCGATACGCCTCTTGCCGACGTTATGACTCCCTGGGACAGGGTAGTAAAGATAACTTCAGGAACAGGGAGAAAAAGAATACTCGAGATAGTCGCTCAGGAAGGCTACACACGCTATCCTGTCATAGACCGAAAATCCGGAACCATAAAGGGTATACTTGGCTCCAAGGACCTCCTTAAACCGCGAGTGAAGCTCTATCCGCCTTTCTTTACGAACCCCGGTATCAGAATAACCGAACTTCTGCGCACAATGCAGGCCAGACACGAGCACATGGCCGTCGTTCTCGACCGTGAAGAAAAACCAATAGGCATTGTAACTTTCGAGGACCTCCTCGAGGAGTTCGTGGGTGAGATAAGAAGCGAGGAGTAGTCGTGACCTCTAGAGGTATCGCTTTTTAGACTTGACTTGACACCTAAAAAAAGTTACCTACAATATACACAGAGGTCTTATATGGTTGGATTATCCTGCAATAAATGCTGCGAGTCGGTTAAATCAAAACCACACGAAATTGACAGATGTACGCTTTCAAATCACATTAAAAAAAATGACTCCGAAGTAATCAGCTTTTCCATTCATATGGAGATTTCGGTCGGATCGGTTAGAGAGCAGGGGAAGGCCGTGGTGCTGCGTTAGCCTGCTCATATAGGTTAGGAGTCTTCTGAGAGGTTGCTACTCAAAGCTCAATGCGAGCTAGGTCGGATGGCTGGGAGTTCCGGACTTCTCCTCCACGGGGCTCCCAGCAAAAAATCGAAAAAATGGTTTAATAGCTTCTCGATCTTGACTGCCTCATAATATTAAGTAGATTACATTAATGCGTGATGTAGAGATTCAACTTTACCAGACAAAGAAAATTATCAACGACCACAAGCATGCGGACGAGGGATGGTTCTGGGTGCGCTACTCCGCATATCCCTACAAGGGCTGCTCGAACGGCTGCCGCTACTGCTACGAGTGGGACGAAAAGTACGCGCCCATGAAGGACTATCGTCTTCTGGACAAGGTTGTTATGGTCAAGGAGAACGCGGTCGAAAGGTTGAAAAAGGAGTTGCCGAGAAAGATCAAAGACGTAGTCTGCGTCGGCGACTGGCAACCGGTTGAGGCAAAATACAGGCTTTCACGCAAGATGCTCGAAATCGTTTATCAGCTCAAGTTCCCCTTAATGATAATCGAACGTGCGCCTCTTTTAACGAGGGATTTGGACATACTTTCAGATATTTCCAAGCAGACCGATGCATACGTCGGCTTCACGATTGTTGCCACAAGTGATGACCAGATTCGCCTTCACTTCGAACCCAGGGGACCCTCGGTAAAAGGCAGGTTCAGTTCGATGCGGAGGATAGCGGATGCCGGTGTCATGATAGGCACCCTGGCAATGCCCATCCTGCCCTATATCTTTGACTCGGACGAGGAACTGCGTACTCTCGTTAAAATGACGGCCGACTCAGGCGGACGATTCGTGCTCTTTGGCGGATTGACCCTTTGGGGCACATGCAAGGATGTATACTACGAAGCCCTCAAGCGAGCCCCTGCCATCCTTGCGGGATCCCCGCAAGAACACGAAGCGTTCTTGTGGGATAAAAAGACTGAGGAGTGGAACCAAAACAAAGCGATTCAATCTCAGTGGGGCCGCAGATGCCATCTCGCAATCGCGGAGGAATGCGAACGCCAGGGTATAACCCATTATATTCCTAGACCTGTGTCGTTCTTCCCCAGGGAGCTGAGGAGAAACAAGGAGATTGCAGGCAACCTCTTCATAAAGGCGCGAGAGTCGTGGATGCTTTCCGAATCGCCTTATCGCTCGCACGCTTTCACCAAAGCCGGAAGGGCTGTGGATTCACTCACTGAGGATATAGGCGACTTGTACCGCAGAAAGGGCAGGCAAGGGCTCCTGGCCCTGGAGGGAATAGGCGAGAAACTGGCATCGGAGATAGAGGGTCTCCTGTCAGTTCAAGCGAGTTATACAAAAGAATAACCTGCAGGGGGATTTTTCAAACAGTGTGTTTTTTAAGATTTGGAATTACGTCATATGCTTGAGGCTGACTTGGCATGCATCTTGCTCTACCTATAATCTGGATAGTACACTACTAAAAGCCTGAAACGGAGG
>JAAYVC010000035.1 GCA_012517375.1 bacterium
GGGGAGGGTAGGGTGGGGGTGTCTGTACCCCAAGAAGCCGCTTCGCGCCTTCTTGGGGACCCCGACGACTTTCTCGGGAAGTCGTTCAGAAGTTTGCCTTCAATTCAAAAATGATAAGGGCAAACTTCACTTTACCAGCACTACTTTTGAAGGGCTAGCCTTCTCTACCTGCGGCACGATAAAATACACTCCAGGCCCATGCCCACTACCCCAGGACAATGTCCCGGACTCGCCCGAAGATTCAATCATGTCGATTTTTCTGCCCGAAGCGTCGAAGACGGATGCGGAGAAACCGTTCGGGCAGTTGGAGTAGCGCAGGGTGATCGAGCTTCCGATAGGGTTGGCTATCTCGATGTGTGTTACGTGGGAGGGGGGAAGTGTTGTGGGCTCGCCTACGCCGACGCCCATGTCCCAGTCGGAGACGATGGCGTAAGCCTCGAAGACTGTATCCTGATTCAATCTTGCATAGGCCCATGCGATTCTTTCATCGTTGCAGGCAACAGAGGGCTTTTGAAGGCGTGACCTGTCGCCCCAGAAGCCAACGCACCATACCGTGTCAGGCCCCCATGCAGGCGTATATTCGAAAAGACTTGTCTTGCGCCAGATTTCATTGTCATTCACTACCTCGCCTAGAAATCCGGAGGAATGCGACCAGGAGTGCGATTCCCAGGGTGTCGTATCCATGTTAAGAAAAGTGTACATCCGCTCATGCGTATGAGCGAACTTGCCTTGCGCCGAGAAGTCGTCCGAAAAGGGATCAAGCGGGTCGTCTGGCGTAACATGAATACTGTCGCCCCAGGACACCACGCAAAGTTTCTGCGGAGTCTGTCCCCGGTCTGAAAAGATGCGGCCATATAATACGGGATTGCCGCCCGTACCTACATGCGTGTTGTCGATCCAGAACACTGCAAATCTATCATTATCGAGCCAGTAAGGATGAGGCCTGGAGGCGCCTGCAAGACTTTCTCCATCGTCAAGGCGGTGACCAAAAGGGGCCCAGTCTAGAGGTTTATCAAGGGAGTCGAACACCTGGTAGTAGGGATACATGTGGGCTGTTTTGATGAAGTGCAGCCATGTAACCACTATATCGCCCTCTTCGTTCAATGAGACCTTTGCCCGCTCGTAATCGCCCTCGAAGTAATCAGGCAAGGTATCATAGGCAAGAAAGGCCGAGTCAAGAGGGTTGCCCTGAAGGTCGAACCTCTGCAGCCAGATACCTGCTCCACCTGCCAGCCTCGTTTCAAAACTCATGGCAAACTTGCCGTTGTTCGAAAGGCTCACTGAAAGAGGAAGACCCAGGTCTATATCCATGTAAAGCGATTTTGAAGAAACAAGAGGGGTTCCATCAGGTAAAAAGCTCATGAAGCGCAGTTTGGATAGCTTCGTATTGCTCAAGGTCATTCCTTCAATCCAGACGAGCACTGCGTTGCCTGCAGAGTCCATATCCAGGGAGTAGCGGTTGACCCATATCGTGTCCAGCAACTTTGGAATCTTGTACGCGTCCGTTAGTGGATTGCCTCCCTTGTCGAAGAAGCGAATGTAGAGGTCCATCTGAAAGTGGTCGGGAAACTGAAGGCTGTCGAGCCAGGCTATTGCAAAGCGGCCGTCCCTAGCCATCGCAGCCTGAAGTGAAATCTGGTGGTGATGAGATTCTGCATCCGCTATGCGGAAAGGGCCCGCCAAAACACCTTGCCACAGTGTCAAAACCAAAAGACTTAGCTGAGACATTACAACCTCCTTATATTCAAATTCATTCTAACAATCAAGTCTGTTGTGTCAAGCATCAGAGGAGGGCAAAAAGCCCTCCTCTAAACGCTTCAAGGCTTACTCATGGGTCGTAGTCGCTGCAATAACCTGAACTTGTTCCACCACCAGAGAGACTTAAGGTCGAATAAACATACCAGTGTAAGCTATAAGTCGCAGGATCGTCAGGTAATGGAGTATAATCAAAACCATCGCCTTCGGTGTCAGTGTTCCAAGTGCCTGTAAGAGAGTTCCAGGTCTGCTCGACTGTGTTTTTTCTGCGGATTGCGGACCCCGCCCATGTTCCGGAGCCACTTTTTATTCCGCTTCGGCCCGTGTCTTTGCCGCCGTACAGACTAGAAACCGTGAGGTAGATAGTGTCATTCAGGGCACTGCAGACAAAACCGACATGTACGCTGTTAGGTGTGTAGAAAGTATCACGAGTCGGCGGACTGCCAGAGCACGTTGTATCGTCAGCCGCGCCGCCTGTGCCGTCTCGTGTATAGCTATAGCCGCTGCATATAAGAGTACCTTCGCTGAACCAACCTGTCCACCTTTCATAATACCCATATGTCGTGCTTGCCGATGCAAGCACCATTACAACGGCTACGAGAATGAGGGCTTTATTCTTGCCCATTGTTTCTCCTTGTATTAAATTGTTTGTTAATAATCTCAGGAATCCTGCAATTCCTGTCTTGCCCTCGGCAGCATAATTATAGAAAAAAAACCCCCCCCGCATGTCAAGTCTTTTTACGCCAAAAATCTCACTGGGCGAGACGATCTTGACAAGTTTCACCTTTTGTGTATACTGATGTATACTCGAAATAAGCTAGAGGAGTTTTTATGGCTAAGACATTGGAGAATCTTGATTACAGCTGCAAGTGGGTGTCAGAACTCGGATGCATTAAAGGATGCCTCGATCATCTTGGCGTCAAAGCGTCAGACGCGTGGGTGTACGGCGCATCCGGGCACGCGTTCATAATCAACATGCACGACGAGATGTGCCCTTCGGGTCCCACGGCTTGGAACTCGGAAGGGATGCTTCCGCTCGTGGAAAACATCGGCTGCAAGATAGAGGGCATGCATTCGCACAAGTCGGCTCCCGATTTTGCCGAAAAAAAGAAAGAAGCCTGGAAGTTCACGAAGAAAGCCATCGACTCGGGTTACCCATGCTTCGGCTGGGAGCTTGCCATCCCGGAATATTATGTTGTCTACGGCTATGACGATGAGCGCTATCTCTTCAAAGGACCCGCTATGAATCCTGAGACTAAGCCCAGGCCGTGGCAGGAGCTTGGCGATGCCGAGACAGGCGTACTCTACGTGTCTCAGGTAAAACCGGCGGAGGCAAAAGACGACTCGGCGCTTGTGAAAGAAGCGCTTGCGTTCGCAGTCGAGCATGCAAAGGATTCCAAAAAGTGGACGTTCCCGAGGTACATGACCGGGCTCGGGGCTTATGATAACTGGATAAAGGCGCTGGGGTCTGATTCTGCCAACGGGTTCGGCGCCGCCTACAACGCAGAGGTCTGGCACGAGTGCCGCCACTATGCGGTCGAGTTCCTGAAGGAGGCAAGGGGACGTCTGGGAAAACCCGGACTCAACCCTCTTTTCGATGAGGCTATCTCCCATTACGAGATAGTCCGTAGGAGTCTTCGCGAGGTTGCAGACGTCTTTCCGTTCCTTTCCTTCGACCCCGCTCATATAAAGGACGCCGGACGTCGCGAAAAGGCTTCGGCATGCCTCAAAGCCGCGCGCGATGCGGAGGCAAAAGGACTCCAAACGCTCGAAAATATAGCCAAGGCGCTCTAGGAGATCGTGGAGTGCGCTCTGAATCAAGTAACAACGGCGAGGGTTCAGTGAGGCGAAGCAGGAAAAACTCGTAAAACGAAATAAGGAGATATAGTGAAAGGTCTTCTTTCCGGATTGGGTCTATTGGCTTTACTCAGCACAGGACTCAACGCTCTAGATACTAATAACTCGAATTTGGCAACCGAAAGGAGCGCGATGCTCGAATACTACACCAGCCAGGGTCCAATGACCGACCCAGGGAAACACATCAATTTGTATGAAGGGTTGCCCGATGATGTCGCAGGACTCGTCAAGGTCGTACAGGGCGCATTCTTGCACATCTTTTGGGCACGCGCCTACGGCGTGCAGTTGACCCAGGAGAAGGCAAGCTCCGTCGGCATGCGCACCCTCGAAGCCAAGCTTGCCGAGATTGAGAAGATGGACAACCGTCCAATAGTCGAGCCTCGCGAGCTTGAAAACCGTCTTGTTGCCAACTGCAGGGATTACTCTCTGCTCCTTTGCTCGCTCCTGAAGTACAAAGGCATACCGGCAAGGGCAAGGTGCGGATTCGGAGCTTATTTTATGCCCGGGAAGTATATGGATCACTGGATATGCGAGTACTGGGATGTCAGACGCAGCGAGTGGGTTCGCGTTGACGCGCAGCTCGACAGCGTTCAGGTAAAGGCTTTGGGTATCGAGTTCGATCCTCTTGCATTGCCTGAAGGCGCATTCCTTGCGGGCGGCGAAGCCTGGACGCTCTGCCGTGCGGGCAAGCTCGACCCCGACAAGTGCGGCTTCTTCGATCCTCCTAACCTCAAAGGCATGTGGTTCATCAGAGGCGACATGATCCGCGACTTCATGGCCCTGAACAAGCTTGAGGTACTTCCGTGGGACTCCAATGACTCAGGGCTTATGGGAATTCCTGATGACAAGCTGACCGAAAGCGATTACGCCATGCTGGACAAGGTGGCTCAATTGACCACCTCAGGCGACAGCGCCTTCACGGAACTTCGGGAACTCTATGAGTCTGATTCGATCCTCAGGATGCCTGCGGACTGGAACCCGTAACACCCGTAACACCCGTGACAGGCAATGAAGACATGAACGGGGCATACCAAACGTAAGAATGGAAAGAATGTGAAATGGACTTTTTGCGGATTGGGCTTCATGGTGTTTCTTTTCACAGGACTCAAAGCCCAAGGATCGAATACGATAAGTCCGTCAAACGAAAGGAGTGCCATGCTCGAGTATTACACAACACAGGGCGTAACGACAGACCCCGGAAAGTACGAGGATTTGTACAAAGAACTGCCTGATGATGTGCATGGGTTGGTGCAAGCCGTTACAGGTCTCCTGATGCACGAAGCACACCTGGCGGCGTATAAGGTCGAGCTCACCGAAGAAAGAAAGAGCGAGCTGCAGCTGCGAAGAGTCGAGGATATGCTTGAGAAGATAATGACCCTGGACGAGCACTCGCTAGTTACGCCTCGTGCACCCGGAAAGCGGTTGATAGTAGACTGCAGACATTTTACCGTTCTTGCTTGCTCATTTCTGAGATCGAAAGGCATACCCGCAAGGGCAAGATGCGGCTTCGGAGGTTACTTCCAACCCGGGATATACTCCGATCACTGGATATGCGAGTACTGGGACAGCACCC
>JAAYVC010000036.1 GCA_012517375.1 bacterium
ATGAAGGTTACGCTCTCGAAGAGCGTTGGGTGAGGGCAACGTGGCGCCCTTCTCGAAATGTGACCACCAACCTCTAATCCTGACTCGACTCGGGGTCCCCAAAATAATGCTTCGAGCATTATTTTGGGGTGGTTTTGACCAGCTTTTGACCAACTTCTGACCATCTTTTGACCACTTTTTGTCCATGATTCTGGATTACGTTTCTTTAATCCTGCCCTCATTTTTTGAAGTAGATGCGCTTTTTCTAAAAAAGAAAACAGTCTTTAAGGAAAAATTTAAGTTATTTGTCTGTGTCGCTTGAGATGATCTTGATCTGCGAAGGTTCATCCAGGATTATCTCGAGACCGTATTCCGGATCGTCTGTAAGCTCGCCTGAGATTTCGACGGAATCGCCTTCCAGCTCTTCGACATTAAGTTGCAGTCCTTCGAACTTTACAGCAACGGATGAGAAGACGACGACGGTGAAACCATCCCTTTCTTTGGAAAAATCGAGAAAGTAGGTGTCGCTCTTTTCGGAATGCCCCACTCGTACAACCTTCCCTTTTACAGTAACTTCTGTTCCTGCATTCTTTCTTAACTGCCTCAGATTTGTTGCAGAAAGCACAAGCACTTCAGGCGCAGCTTCCCATAGTTCGCTTTCCTGCCAGAGTCTATTAAATTCATTTTTATATGTGAGATATGTGGATGGAAATCCTTTAAGAATAAGGATGTTTTCATCGTTGGACGCCTCAGCAGAGGCAGTCCAGTTAAAAGAGCCGTTGATGATTATCGAGTCGTCAATAAGCGCGAACTTATGGTGCATAAGTCCATTTCCGCGCTTAACATGCACATCTATGCCGTTATTGACAAGGTATGCGGCTTTGCTGTAGTCGGTCGATGAGTGGGACGGATCAAGTATCAGCTTTATCTCTACTCCCCTATTCTTGGCATCCACGAGCGCCTGAGCCAACGGTCTTGAGGTGAATGTGTAAACCGCTATGTCTATGGACTTACTCGCATTGTCAATCTCCCGTTCTATTGCCCATTCGATTCCTTCCTGTCGTGAGAAGTGAGCTTCTACAGTCCCTTCAACGGTTTTATCTCTTGTCTGGCAGGCAATGGATGCGACGAGTAACAATAACCCCGAAATTCGCAATCGTCGCATTATCTTAAAGCTTTGTTAAAAAGGGATATAGATAATAGTACACAAGCACGCCGAAGATTAGGCTATCAATACGGTCAAGGAATCCGCCGTGCCCCCCAAGTATTTCGGAGGTGTTTTTTACCTTCCGTTCGCGTTTTATTGCGGACTCGAGAAGATCACCAAGAACGCCTGCCATAGCAACAGCAAGCGCGAGCAACACTCCCCACCACCAAGGTTTATCTTTCTGAAATAGAATCCAGAAAACAGAACCGACAATCGCAGAAAGCAGAACTCCAGCAACGAAACCTTCGACGGTTTTTTTGGGAGAAATCTTTGGACAAAGGGGAGTTCGACCTATAAGAGAACCCGCTAGATATGCAAAGGTATCGTTAAGCCATATTATAATGAACGGAAAAACCAGCCACATATAACCGTGAGACTGAGCAGTAGAATCCTGTTTGAGAAGAACAAGATGTGCAGGCATGAATCCAAGATATAAGGGCAATACGAGCAAAGGAAGTATTTGTTCGGGTTTCCCTGGAGAAATGATTAACCAGAGAATTATCTGCACCAAAAAGGCAACTGCAAGGTGCAAAGAAAAAGGAAGCTCTGTCACATTAAGGGTGTACAACCATATAATTAAAGGTGAAAAAAGGAAAAGGACGTAATGGACTTTAAACGATTTCAGATAAAGTATGATAAATTCAGTCGAAGCGGCAATAATCCAGATAAGGGCGTAAATGGTTGCCACCCACACGGGCAAAGCCATAACGATAAGCGTAAGCGGAATCAAAAGAGCCCAAAGAAGAAACCTTCCCTTGAGAAGGTTAATCTTTGATTCTGCCAAAACGCCTCTCCCGCTTGGAATAGTCGGCAATCGCTTTCTCTAGTTCGCCTCGAGTAAATTCGGGCCAGAGTTTATCCGTAAAATATAGCTCAGTGTACGCCAATTGCCAGAGCAGAAAGTTGGAGATGCGCTTTTCGTTCCCCGTACGAATCAGCAGATCTGGTTCTGGCAGATCAGGAAGGTACTGAAAGGAGCTGAATGTCGAGTCGTTGATTGATTCTATCGATGTCTCCCCTCTCTGAACTAGCCTTGCCGCCTTTACGGCCATATCTACAATCTCCTGTCTGCCGCCGTAATTCAGTGCGAGCACAAGAATAAGACCGGTGTTCTTCTTGAGCTTTTCTCGCATAGAGTTAAGGCCTTCCTGCACCTCATCCGGGAGTTCATCCAGCCTTCCAATTGCCTCGAACCTTACGTTGTTTTCGTCAAGCTCTTCTATTTCGTCGCGGAGACCCCTTTCAAGCATCTTCATTAATTCTGATACTTCTTCTTTTGGTCTGTCCCAGTTTTCTGAAGAAAAAGTAAAGAGGGTCAGATAAGAAATTCCAAGCTCACCACAAGCGCGAACGATCTCTTTAAGCCTTTTAACCCCTTCCCTGTGTCCTACAACCCTGGGCAAGAGTCTTTTCTTTGCCCAGCGGCCGTTTCCATCCATGATAACGGCTATATGACGAGGTACTTTAAGCATTTTTTGATAAGCAGTTACACCTACTTTTCGAAAATCTCCTTTTCTTTCTTTGAAAACAACTCGTCCAGCTCTTTTATATATTTATCGGTCAGATCCTGTACCTGTTTCTGCGCGTGATGCATGTCGTCTTCGCTGATTTCTTTGTCCTTTTCCTTCTTTTTCAGTCGGTCAATGGCGTCGCGTCTTATATTGCGAACGGAAACGCGGCTTTCTTCAGTCAGACGTGAAACAAGCTTTACAAGATCCTTGCGGCGCTCCTCAGTCAAAGGCGGAATGATGACACGAACCAAGGTCGCCTCAACGCTGGGGTTCAATCCCAGGTCTGATTTTTGAATAGCCTTTTCTATTGCACCAAGAGAGCTCTTGTCCCAGGGCTGAATAACCAGACTGCGAGGATCAGGAACGCCTATGTTGGCAATCTGCTTAAGAGGCGTTGGCGTACCATAATAATCGACTTTAATCCCATCCAGAAGAGCCGGGTTCGCCCGCGCGGTACGGATGCGGCCGAATTCACCGGCAAGTATCTCGATGGTTTTCTTCATCTTTGTTTCACTGTCGGCGAGTATTTCTTTCATTATTCTTCTCCTCTTTTTACTATTGTGCCTATACACTCTCCCCTTAAAATATGAAAGATGTTTTCCGGATGGAAAACATCAAACACCTGAATAACAAGATCGTGCTCTCTTGCAAGCGAAAAAGCGGTCTGGTCCATTATTGAAAGATTCCTTGCAAGAGCTTCAGTATAGGTGAGTTCAGGGAAGAATTGAGCCCGGGGATTCCTTTTTGGGTCTTCTGCATAAACGCCTTTGACGTTTGTTCCCTTAAGAACCCTCTTTGCTCCTATCTCGACCGCGCGGAGAACGGCCGACGTATCCGTGGAGAAATACGGAAGACCTGTACCTCCTGTGAAGATAAGCACGCGTTTTTCAGAAAACAACTCCCTCGCCCTTACCGGGTCGTACGCCTTAATCCATTCAAGGGGAACCGCACTCATGTGAACGGCGTTGACACCCCTGTCGCGAAGCATGGACTCGAGCCATAAGCCATTCAGCAATGTTCCTATCATGCCCATTCTATCGGCAAAGACTCGAGCTTCTCCTGTACGGCCGGAATGCGCCCCCCTTATGTGATTGCCTCCACCAAGAAGCAGGCTGAAACGAACCTTGCCTGAAAGCAAAACCAACTCCTCCAGTATCCCCTCGCAGACAACCTTATCGATAAAGACCTCCCCGCTCAACTTGAGGAGGAGGCCTTCATCGACATCTAAAGGTTTGTTACTACTCTTCTCCAACTTTAAACCGTTTGAATCTGCTTACTACGATGTTTTCACCAAACTTTGCAATCATCTCAGCTATGAGCTCCTTAACAGTCTTTTCGGGATTCTTGACGTACTGCTGTTCGAGTAGACAGCTTTCCTTGAAGTATTTATCCAGACGGCCTTCGACGATTTTTTCTATCATGTTCTCGGGCTTTCCCTGTGACCGCAGCTGCTCTGAGTATATCTCGCGTTCCCTATCCAGCACTTCCTGGGGAACGTCTTCACGTGATACGGAAACAGGGTCGGTCGCTGCAATATGCATAGCTATGTCGTGAGCAAGCTTGATAAATTCATCGTTTTTTGCAACAAAATCTGTTTCGCAGTTGAGTTCGATGAGGACGCCCAGTTTAGCGCCGGGATGGATGTAAGCTTCTATTATGCCTTCGTTGACTGAACGACCGGCCTTTGTCTCGGCCTTGGCTATTCCTTTCTTCCGGAGGATATCTATGGCTTTCTGCACATCCCCGGAGGATTCCTTCAAAGCCTTTTGGCAGTCAAGCATGCCAGCGCCGGTTCTAGTACGCAGTTCCTTAATAGCATCCATTTCGCTCATCTTTCTCTCTCTTTCTCTTCAGAATCTTCATCAAGGTCGGCTTCAAAAGCCTTCTTTGAACGCATGACGGCTTCGCAAACAACATTCGTTACAAGTTTTATTGAACGCATCGCTTCGTCATTGCCTGGTATAGGAAAATCGACGAGTTCCGGATCTCCGTTGGTATCGATAAGACCAATAACCGGAATCTTCAGACGTCGGGCCTCTGCCACAGCAGTAGTCTCCTTCACAGGGTCAATAACGAACATCATCGCCGGAAGGGAATCCATGGCTTTTACGCCCTTGTATAGCTTGCTCATCTTCCTGTGAAGCCTCATGAGTCGAACCTGTTCCTTGGCCGGAAGCTGTTTGAACTGATCGCTTGCAGCGAGCGAGTCGAGTTCTGCATAGCGCTGTATTCTGCGGGATATGTTGGAGAAATTGGTCAAAAGACCGCCAACCCAGCGGTCAACAACATAATGGCTGCCTGATTTTTCAGCCTCTTCCATGAGTATATCCCGAGCTTGCTGCTTCGTTCCAACGAATATCGCGTCGCCGCCCGTTTCGAGTATAGAAGCGACGGCGTCGGCTGCAAGCTTCAGCAATTCCACCGTTTGCCTAATATCTATTATGTGTATACCGTTGCGTTTTCCGTATATGAACTTTTCAAACTTGGGATTCCAGCGCTCAGCCCGGTGACCGAAATGAACCCCAGCCTCGAGCAGATTCTTGACATCAGACGATACAGCAGTAGCGCCGGCATTCTTTTGTTCTTGAGTATTCATCGTTTCGTCCATTGGAAGCTCTTCCTTCGTTTGGCTAATCCGTACTTCATACGTTCTTTCTCCCTGGAATCGCGCGTTAAAAGACCGGCATCCTTCAACTGCTTCTGGTAAGTCGGTTCATGCTTTACCAGGGCTCGAGCTATCCCGAAGCTTATGGCGCTTGCCTGAGCTGAGACTCCGCCGCCGCTTACCTGCACCTTCACGTCAAGCTTTGATACGCTTTCGGTTAAATGCAGCGGACGTAAGGCCAACTCGACAAGATCACGACGCTTAAGGTATTCATCTATCTTCTTTCCGTTAATAGAAAACTCTCCAGGACCCGGCAGAAGCCATACTTTAGCTACCGCTCTCTTGCGGGTCCCTACTGCGTGCTCCATGGTTGTGGCCACTAGTGACCTCCTAATTCCATCGTCTGAGGCTTTTGGGCCTCATGCGGATGCAAGTCCGATTTATAGAGCTTGAGTCTTTTGAGTCTCCTTGCGCGTAGTTTATTCTTGGGAAGCATGTTCTTCACCGCAAGATAGAGTATGCGCTCAGGAAAAAGCTCAAGCATCCTCTTGAATGGGACCTCCTTTAGGCCGCCCGGATACAAGGTATGATGATAGTATACCTTTTCATCCGCTTTTTTACCCGTGATTTTAACCTTGTCTGCGTTAATGACCACGACAAAATCGCCTGTATCCAGATGCGGAGTATAGGTCGGCTTGCTCTTGCCCATCAAGACCGTGGCTATACGCGAAGCCATGCGACCAATGACCTGGTCTCTGGCATCGATAAGCCACCATTTGCGGGTTTCTTGATTCATCATTACTCCGAATTCTCACCAGCGGAAATGTGCAAAAGCGCGGTTGGCTTCAGCCATTTTGTGAGTTTCTTCCTTCTTTTTATACGCGGCACCCTGATTCTGTGCCGCATCCAAAAGTTCATTCGCGAGTCTATCGGCCATTCTGTACTCAGTACGTGCGCGGGCAGCCTTGATTATCCATTTTATCGCCAAGGACTGTCTGCGCTTCGGTCTGACCTCAACAGGAACCTGATAGGTCGAACCGCCGACACGGCGGGGACGCACCTCGAGAACGGGCTTAACGTTATTGAAAGCCTTCTCGAACAAAACGAATCCATCTTCCTTGGTCTTTTTTTCTATAATATCTAAAGCCTCATAGAAAATGGCCAGGGCAGTGGTTTTCTTTCCGTCCCACATGAGGTCGTTGACAAACTTCGTTACAACCTCCGTGTTGTAGCGCGGATCTGGCTGTATCTCGCGAGGGGAGGCGCGGTGTCTTCTACCCATCTGGCCTCCTTATGCTTTTTTGGGACGCTTTACGCCGTAAAGCGAACGTCCCTGTTTTCGGCCGTCTACGCCTGCTGTATCAAGAACACCGCGAACTACGCGGTATCTCACGCCCGGCAGGTCCTTTACACGACCTCCTTGTATGAGAACTACCGAGTGTTCTTGAAGATTATGTCCTTCTCCGGGAATGTAGGCAATAACCTCGTATCCGTTTACGAGCCTGACCTTGCATACTTTCCTTAAAGCCGAGTTGGGCTTCTTGGGAGTAGTAGTATAGACTCTTGTACAAACGCCACGCTTTTGTGGATTGCCTTCAAGTGCCGCGGTAGAAGAACGGCGTTTTGGCATCGAACGGCCGTGACGAACTAACTGATTAACTGTTGGCATCTTTAGCCGGCCTCCGTTTGTTGCGTATCTTCTTCTAATATTTCTTCTTTTTTAGCCTTGTTGAACCCCGGGAATCCTGTTCCTGCCGGGATTAGCTTACCTACAATAACGTTCTCTTTAAGTCCAGTGAGATGATCGATTTTGCCCTCTACGGCTGCCATCGAAAGAACCCTTGTGGTTTCCTGGAATGAGGCAGCGGCGAAAAAGCTGTCTGTGGTTAACGAAGCTTTAGTTATGCCTAGAAGGATAGGATGGAAGGTCGCGGGAACCAGACCTTCCGAACGCAGCTTGTCGTTCATATCCTGTATTCGCTGCTTGTCAATAATCTCGCCTTCAACGAAAGGTGATTCGCCCGGATCATCAATCTTGACCTTCCTGAGCATCTGACGGACTATGAGGGCTATATGCTTATCGTTTATCTTGACTCCCTGCATACGGTATACTTCCTGAATCTCGTTCGTGAGATATTCCATAACCGCCATTCGGCCCTTAACGCGCAAGATGTCATGGGGGTCAATATTTCCTTCGCAGAGCTTGTCGCCTGACTGAACATACCCCGAATCTTCGACAAGGAGGTAATTCGCATATGGAATCTTGTACTCCTTAACCGTACCTGATTCAGAGGTTATTGTTAATTTGCGCCAGCCCTCCTGGGGAGGATCAACGGTAACTGTTCCGTCAATATCGGCTATGGTTGCAGGCGTCTTCGGATGCTTTGCCTCGAAGAGTTCCGAAACTCTTGGCAGGCCGCCTGTAATATCCGTAGTCTTGCCAATTTCTCTCTGGAACTTGGCAAGCGTATCACCGGCGTTTACCGGAGTTCCGCTCTCGACCAGGAGGTAGGCGCCTACAGGAAGTTCATGCCTTTCAAGGTTTTTACCCTTTTCATCCTGTATTACTATGTGAGGATGTCGGCGTTTTTCTCTGTCCTCAACGATAATCATCTGCTTGCGTTCTGTTGAGCCGATAACGTCTTCCCTGAGCGTGACTCCGGGAACAACATCCACAAAGCCTACCTTGCCTGCATGCCGTGAAATGATGGAGATGACGTACGGTTCCCATTCGAAAAGTACGGCGCCTTCTGAGACCTTTTCCTTATCGCGAAGCTTGATAGTTGCGCCCTTGGGTACGGTAAAAGACATTTTTCTCTGATCGCCGATAAGATCAATCGTGCCATCTCCACTAAGAGTTATCAAGGCCCCATCAGGTCGTTCAACAGTCTCAAGCTTACCGAAGCTGACAATGCCGTCGAACTTGGCTTCCATGCTCGTTTCCTCGGCGGCACGCTGGGCAACGCCTCCATAGTGGAATGTTCTGAGGGTCAGCTGCGTACCTGGTTCGCCTATTGATTGAGCGGCTATAATACCGACTGCTTCGCCTATCTCAACCATCCTCCCGGTAGCGGGATTCCGTCCGTAGCATTTAGCGCAAACGCCTGAAGTAGCTTCGCATGTAAGTACCGATCGGGCGCGCACTTTTTCTATGCCCATCTGCTCTATTTCCTGAGCCTTTTCGTCCGTTATCTCCTCGCCGGCGTAAACAATAGCCTCTCCGGTTATCGGATTCTGGACAGTCTGCAATGCTATACGGCCGTTAAGACGTTCGGAAAGCGATTCCATGACTTTACCGCCCTCGCGAAGAGCGGTCACATCCTCGCCGAGAATGGTTCCGCAGTCCTCCTCGGCGATTATGACATCCTGCGCGACGTCGACCAGGCGTCTAGTAAGATAACCCGCTTCAGCGGTTTTTAAGGCCGTATCGGTAAGACCCTTTCTTGCGCCGTGCGTTGAGAAAAAGTACTCCGTAACGGTCATTCCGTTCTTGAACGAGCTTATGATAGGCCGCTCGATAACTTCTTCGCCGGTAAGGCGGCGAGAGGGTCTGGACATAAGCCCCCTCATGGCCGCAAGCTGCTTTGCCTGATCCTTCGAACCGCGAGCGCCCGAATCTATTAGCATCGCCAATGGATTGAATCCGCCTTTGTCTTCCATCAAATCGTGCATCATGTATTCGCCAAGATCAGTCGAAGTATTGACCCATGTATTGACTACGTTGTTGTATTTTTCGCGTTCGGTGATCACGCCTTTTTCATAAGCCTCGTAAAAACGCTTGACTTCCTTCAATGCCTGAGCAATGATTCTCTGCTTCTCCTTCGGTTCTACGATATCGTCTATGCCGATTGACGTACCGGAGCGGGTCGCGTAACTGAATCCGAGCATCTTCAATGAATCAAGGAGCTCGGCCGTACGCTGGAACCCGAATCTCTTGAAGCACTTGTCGACTAAATCAACCGTTTCCTTCTTATTGAGGACCTTGTTAACGAACCTGAGTTCTTCAGGAAGAACTTCATTGAAGAACACCCTGCCGACTGTCGTGGTCACCCTCTTGCCCTTGTGAATCCAGTCTATATCATCAAAAAGCGTAACGGAGTCGGACTGATACGCTATGTGCAGCTCCTCAAAACTGTCATAAAGAGATCGGTTTTCGCGTTTCTTCTGGGGATTCAACTTAGTCAAATAGTATACTCCGAGAACCATGTCCTGAGACGGAACCATCAAGGGTTTTCCGTTGGCTGGCGAGAGGATATTATTCGATGAGAGCAGAAGAACCGAGCTCTCAAGTATCGCTTCCGGCGTAAAAGGCACATGAACGGACATTGTATCACCGTCGAAATCGGCGTTGAATGGCGGGCATACCAAGGGATGTATTCCTATCGCCCTGTTCTCCCATAAACGCGGGAAGAACGCCTCTACCGAGGCTCGGTGCAGAGTCGGAGCACGGTTAAGAAGAACGGGATGTGATTTTACTACATCTTCAAGCGCTTCCCACATTTCCGGAGCTTCCATGCGGAAAAGCTCCTTGGCGCTGCGGTCAGACTGGGCGTTCTTGCGTTCCTCAAGCCGTTGCAGCACGATTGGCCTGAAAAGCTCTTTTGCCATCTCCTTAGGCAGCGAACACTCGTGAAGTTTCAAGTGAGGGTCAACTACGATTACGGAACGGCCTGAATAGTCCACTCGCTTGCCCAGAAGATTGCGGCGGAAGCGGCCTTGCTTGCCTCTGAGTGTCTCGGACAGAGACTTCAAGGGTCTGTTTCCGCGGCCGCGCACGGGCCTTGCCAGATGTTCGTTGTCAAACAGGGCGTTCACCGCCTCCTGAAGCATTCTTTTTTCGTTCTTGAGAATAATATCGGGCGTCTTTATCGACATAAGATGCTTGAGGCGGTTGTTGCGAACGATAACCCTCTTGTAAAGCTCGTTGATATCCGACGTGGCGTACCTTCCGCCTTCTAATGGAACAAGAGGCCTTAAGTCAGGAGGTATCACGGGGATTACCTCAAGAATCATCCACTCGACCTGATTCTCGGACTGTCTGAATGCTTCGACTATCTTCAGCCTGTCCAGAAGCGCTCGTCTTTTTGACACCTCGTGCTTGATTCTCGATTTCAGTTCGGCAGACAAGTCGTCCAGGTCTATCTCCTTCAACAACTCAAGGAGCGATTCCGCGCCCATTCCGGCTTTGAAACCCGAATACTTGGCCATCGCTTCGTGATACTCATCCTCATCGTATATAAGGGCAAGCTTCTTATAGTTTGAGCTGCCGGTTTCAAGCACCACATACGCTTCATAATTGTTAACACTCTCTATCTGTCCAGCGGAAAGATCAAGAAGCTTTCCAATTTTTGAAGGTGGAACCTTGGAAAATAAAGGATGCACTACAGGAATCGCCAGCTCGATATGGCCCATTCGTTCTCGCCTGACCGACGACGAGGTCACTTCAACGCCGCATCTGTCGCATACTATTCCCTTGTAGCGGACTTTTTTGTACTTGCCGCAGCTGCATTCATAATCCTTTACAGGGCCGAAGATGCGTTCGCAAAAAAGACCATCGCGTTCGGGTTTTTGCGTACGGTAATTGATTGTTTCCGCCTTGGTTACCTCACCCTTGGACCAGCTTCTGATATCCTCGGATGAAGCTATCTGAATCTTGAGCGCATCAAAATCCCAACCTTCTACTCGATCAGGATTCATTCTTCTTCTCCTTTACAGGCACAAGGTTAAGACCCAGGCCCCGCATTTCTTTAACGAGTACGTTGAAACTGGCAGGCATCTGGGGCGGGGATGGATTCTTGCCTTTTATAAGCGCCTCGTAGAGGGCGTTGCGTCCCTCCACGTCATCGGATTTTATTGTCAACATCTCCTGAAGGGTATAAGCGGCTCCGTAGGCTTCAAGGGCCCAGACTTCCATTTCTCCGAACCTCTGTCCGCCGAACTGGGCTTTTCCTCCGAGGGGCTGCTGCGTAATGAGGGAGTAAGTTCCTGTCGAACGGGCATGAATCTTGTCGTCAACCATATGAACGAGCTTCATTATGTGCATTTGACCAACCGTTACTTCGCCGTCAAACTCTTCGCCGGTTCTGCCGTCGCGGAGCTTTGATTTTCCCGTTTCAGGCAGACCAGCCTTGCGCAATTCAGCCTTTATCTCTTCGACGGTAGCTCCTTCGAAAATAGGGCATACAGCCCTGTAGCCCAGCTTGCTGGCTGCGTATCCTAGGATGGTCTCAAGAATCTGACCTATGTTCATACGCGAAGGAACGCCCAACGTATTTAGCACGATATCAACAGGCGTGCCGTCAGTAAGGTAGGGCATATCCTCGACAGGCAGTATCTTTGAAACGACGCCCTTGTTGCCGTGACGGCCCGATATCTTGTCGCCCACGGAAAGGTTTCGCTTCTGTGCAATAAATATCTTGATTGATTTCAATACGCCGTGAGGAAGGTCGTCGCCGCGCGCCGCGTTTTCAAGCTGACTTCTCTGTTCTTCTTCAAGCGCCTTCAATGCTTCTGCGTTCTTTTCGAGTATTGTGGAAAGCTCGGAATTTTTGGATTTAGCCGCGACCTCAATCTTATTGAGACGCATCTTGTCGAAGACGATTCCTTCAAGAATTTCTTCCGACAGAACCTGACCTTTAGGTAAGACCTCTTTTCCGCGCTTATCAAGCAGGGGTGCGGAAAGCTTCTCACCTTCGAGGAGCGCTCTAAGCTCGGCGTCACGCTGCGCCACAAGCAGGTCGCGGCGGTCGTCAAAACGGCCCTCCACGCTGCGCCTGCGGTCTTCGATAACACGTCTGGCAAGAGAGTCCTGCGTATTGCGTGTGAGAATCCTTCTTCCGATAACGGTGCCAAAGACCCCGGGTTCTACCCTGAGAGAAGTGTCCCGGACATTCGTGGCTTTTTCGCCGAAGATGGCGCGCAGAAGCCTTTCTTCGGGCGTAAGCTCCGTATCTCCTCGGGGCGTAATCCTTCCTACCAGTATGTCGTCTGGCTTGACTTCAGCTCCGATTCTTACAATACCGAATTCGTCAAGGTCCACAAGGTCCGATTCTGTTGCGCCAGGAATATCCCTTGTTATTTCTTCGGGTCCAAGTCTTGTTTCGCGGGATTCTACCTCGTATTCCAGAACCTGGATTGACGTGAAGTTATCGTTCACGAGAACGCGTTCTGAAACGACAACCGCGTCTTCGTAGTTATAACCCCACATGGGCATGAATGCCACAAGCAGGTTGCGTCCGAGCGCAAGATTGCCTTCCCTTGTAGAAGGTCCGTCGGCAAGGACCTGGCCTCTCTTTACTTTTTCACCAGGACGTACTGCCGGTCTGTAATGAATGCAGGTATTCTGATTCGATTTCTGGAAAGTCCTAAGCCGGTATTCTTTTATACCGCTCTTTGTCTCTAAAAGTATCCTTTTTGAGTCAACGTAAGCAACACGTCCGGCCTCGTCGGACACCACAACCGATTCAGATCTCCTTGCAACCGTACTTTCGACGCCTGTAAGCACGTAAGGAACATCCGGAAGAATCAAAGGTACTGACTGGCGCTGCATGTTTGAACCCATGAGTGCACGGTCGCCGTCGTTGTGTTCGAGAAAAGGTATAAGCGCTGTCGAGGGCGAAAAAATCTGCTTCGGAGAAAACGTAACGTAGTCGACCTTATTCGGCGAAACAACCTCGACTTCTCCGCGAAAACGAACTATAACTTCTTTTCCTTTTATCCGGCGTTCGTCGTCGAGTTCAAACTCGTCTGGAGGTGCGATGCGGAATTCTTCCTCCTCGTCCGCATTAAGGTAGTCGACTCTTTCTGTAATCTGCCCGTTTTCCACCTTCACGTAAGGACTTTTGATGAACCCATACTCGTCAATCTTGCTGTAGTAGGACAGAGACGTTATCAATCCGATATTCTGGCCTTCCGGAGTCTCGATGGGGCATACCCTGCCGTAATGCGAATAGTGAACGTCGCGTACCTCGAATCCTGCGGTCTCTTTTGTAAGGCCTCCAGGACCAAGTGCGGTCAGTCGGCGCTTATGCGTAAGCTCGGCAAGAGGATTGACCTGCTCCATGAACTGCGAGACGGTCCCAGTGGTAAAGAATCGCGTTACGCTGTTGGAAACAACGGGCGAGTTCAGCAATTCGAGAGGGGTCGCTTTCTCTTCGTCGATAAAGCTCGCGCGTTCCTTGGCGTTCTGGCCTAACTGAAGAAGCGCCTGCCTGAAGACGTTGTATAACTGCTCGCCGATTCCCTTAACTCGTCGGTTCGCGAGATGATCCATGTCGTCGGGCGGATAACGTCTTTCGGCGAAATCTATCAGCCGCTTTGATACTTCAAGGACTTCATCGTCCCTGATGACCATATCGTTTCTTTTCTTCAGGTCAAGTCTCGTGTTTATCTTGTGTCTTCCGACCCTCCCAAGACTGAAACGCTTGGGGTCGAAAAGCATGCCGAGCACGAGCCTCTTTGCCAAATCGATTGTCGAAGGCATCACGGAGCGCAATTTGTAGTAAATGCGTCTGAGGGCGTCATCCTCGGATACAGACTTATCGGCTTTTATCGAGTCGATTATGACTCTCACACCGTATCGGTCCTCGTCGAAAACCTTGACTTTTGCAACGCCGCGTTCTGCAAGAAACTCGCAAAGCTCATCTGTCAGCTTGTCGCCGAAATCGGCCAGAGTGACCCCGTCGTCGGTTTTGACTGTACGCGCTAGAACGAGTCCTTCCTTAGGCGAAGTCTCGCGTGTTTTAACGAAATCATCGACAAGCGTTTCGGGTTCCCAACCCAGGGCTCTGACGAACGTAAAAAGAGGCACTTTTCTCTTGCGTTCGAAAACAGCGGTAAGTACGTTATTGGAACCGATATCTATCTGGAACCAGGCTCCTCTCTCCGGCACGAGAAGAGCTGAGAAAATATCCTTCTCGAAAGAGAAATAAAGCCCGGGAGAACGCTGAAGCTGGCTTATTACGACGCGCTCCACGCCGTTGATTATAAAGCTGCCGCCGGATGTAATATACGGCAAATCGCATATGTAGACTTTTTGTTCTATTACGTCTTTTACTTTGGGTTCCGCGCCTTCTTCTTCGGTATCCAGAAACCGCGTAAGTCTGAAGTACCCGTTTATGGGTTTGGCATGAGTTGCGCCGCGTTCCATTGCGTCTTCCGCAGAATAGATGGCGCTCCCGACGTCGTAACCCATGTACTCAAGCTTGAGGTGGCTGTGAATATCTTCAACCGGAAAAGCTTCCTGGAATGCCGCCTCAAGACCTATCGGCTTCCTCTTTTCCTGAGGAACATCGGGCTGCAAGAATTCTTCAAACGAACCAACCTGAATATTTTCTACAGCCTCGACGGTTCCATATTTTGGAAGCTTCGAGAAGTCTTTGATTTCCATGAGCGTTCTTACTTCAGCTCTACTTTAGCTCCAGCGGACTCCAGTTGCTTTTTAATCGCGTCAGCTTCTTCTTTTGAGGCGCCTTCCTTTATAGTTCCAGGGAGTGCATCGATGAGGTCTTTTGCTTCCTTGAGCCCAAGACCTGTTACGGTGCGCACTTCTTTAAGCACCTGAAGTTTCTGCGCTCCAACGTCAGTAAGAATAACGTTAAACTCCGATTTCTCTGCGGCAGCGGCTTCACCGCCTGCGGCCGGAGCAGCGGCTCCGCCCGGTGCGGCAACGGCAACGGCCTGGATGTTGAATTTTTCCTTTAACGTATCTACAAGCTGCGAAAGCTCAAGAATGGTAAGTGATCCTATATCGTCTACAAGCTTTGTAAGTTTTGTAGAAACAGCGGCTTCTTCGCTCATTATTGTTCCTCCTTCTTTGTTCTGAGTGAATCCAGAACAAGAGTGAATTCCTGCAGCTTGGCCTGCAATACGCCGACCAGCGCACTTTTAACGCTTTCAAATAAACCGACAAGCTGACCAAGCAAAACCTCTTTGGAAGGAATCTTGGAAAGCTTAATTACTTCTTCAGCCGCGTAAAAGCGACCTTCGACAAACGCACCTTTGAATTTAACAGGTACATCGTCTTCCGCAAACTCTGCTATCTTGCGCGCCGGAACTAGGATGTCGTCCAGCGAGTATATTATGGCCGTTGAACCTCGCAGCATATCTTTTTTTGGAATCTCGACCTTCAGCTCGGTAAAAGCCTGTGCAAGAAGCCTGTTCTTGACAACCTTCATGCGAGCCTTGTTAGATCTTAATTCCCTGCGCAGGCGGGTCACGTCTCCCGCATTGATGCCGGTAAAATCGGCAAAGTAGTAATTGTTTATGCTGCCGAGTTCGTCGACTAAGTTCTTGACTAGTTTTTTCTTATCCGCCTTAATCATCACATCTCCTCTTTGCGAGCAAGCTCGGTTATCTCTTTCGGATCGAGCTTGATAGAGGGTCCCATTGTAGCAGAAAGATAGATGGAACGGATATACTGTCCTTTGAAAGTCTTTGGTCTGAGCCTGTTGATCTCTGCAATAAAAGAAACGAGATTGGTTCTCAAGTCTTCTGCAGTAAAGCTCATCTTTCCGAGTATTCCGTGTATGTTGCCCGTACGGTCGGTGCGAAACTGAATGCGTCCCTGCTTTATCTGGCGAACCGCCTGACCTACGTCAGGCGTAACTGTACCCGATTTCGGAGAAGGCATTAGACCCCGCGTTCCCAGAATCTTGCCGAGCTTTCCGACCTGACCCATTACATCAGGCGTCGCAACGGCTACGTCGAATTCAAACCAGCCGGCCTGGATCTTTTCAATCATATCTTCAAGACCCACATAGTCGGCACCGGCTTCACGCGCTTCTTTTTCCTTCTCGCCTTTCGCAAGAACAAGCACTCTGACCTGACGCCCCGTACCTTTGGGCAAAGACACGGTACCGCGAACAAGCTCCTCGGCCTTTCTCGGGTCCACGCCAAGCTTGATTCCTATGTCGACCGTTTCATCGAACTTCGTGCTTGCCGTCTCCTTGAGAAGAGGCAGGGCTTCATCGACGGAGTAAAAACGAGCCGAATCGACCTTGGTCGAAAGACTGCGATATCTTTTTCCGCGCTGCATTATTCCTCCACCTTTGTGGAGGAATTACAAAAGCTGCTGTATTCCATCATTCCTCCACCGTGATGCCCATCGAACGGGCGGTTCCTTCTACTATTTTCATCGCAGCTTCCTCGGAGCCCGCATTCAAGTCTTCCATCTTCTTTTTAGCTATCTCAAGTACCTGTGATTTCTTTATCACCGCGACCTTCAAAGTGTTGGGCGCACCGGAACCCTTGGCTATCTGACAGGCTTGCTTCAAAAGCACTGAAGCCGGTGGACTCTTCGTAACGAACGAAAAAGTCTTGTCTTTATAGACGCTTATTACCACCGGCGTCGTTAAACCCTGGGGCAGTTTCGACGTTGCCGCATTAAAGGACTTGCAGAACTCCGGTATATTCAGCTGCCACTGGCTTAAAGCAGGACCTATCGGAGGAGCCGGGGTTGCCTGACCGGCTGGTATGTGTAGCTTTATCTGTCCAACTACCTGTTTTCCTTTAGGCTTAGCCACTTTTGTTCTCCTTAAATACTAAATCGTTTGCACTTCTATAATGTCCAACTCAATAGGAGTTGAACGTCCAAAAATAGTCACGAACACGCGAACCTTCCCTCTTTCCGGATTGATCTCGTCCACTGTTCCTATAAAGCCCGCAAATGGCCCCGATATTATCTTCACGCTTTCTCCGGTAGAGAAAGGCACCTCGGCGGCCATCTTCTCTTGTCCCTTATCCATCTCCTCCATAACTGCAAGGGCTTCTTCGTCCGTAAGAGCCGATGGGCTCTCCTTTGTTCCAAGAAGCCTGACTACACCGGGCGTCGAGTTTACGAGTTTGAAGGTCTCTTCTCGCGGCTCCATCTCAACAAGGACGTGACCCGGAAAGAGCCTTCTTTCTTCAACGCTTTTCTTTCCTTTCTTGACACGCCACACTCTTTCGACCGGCACCACTATGCGGCCGAACATCTCTGCTAATCCGCTTCGCTCAATGAGCTTTGCAAGAAGCTTTTTGACCTTGGACTCGTGCCCGGTATAAGTATGAACGACAAAAAACTTCATCCGGCGAGACCCAGTAGAAGCTGCAACAGAAATTGAAAGAGCTTATCTATTCCAAAGACGAAGAGCGTCACAATAAGGGTCAACACAAGGACCGCTCCTGTTGTTGCGACAAGCTCCTTGCGGCCCGTCCATGAGACGCGACGCATCTCAACAAACGTGCCTTTAAAGAAATCTGCTATTTTAGTCCACACGTTATTCCTCGCTTCAAGACAAGCAGGCCTGGAGGGATTCGAACCCCCAACACCCGAATTTGGAGTCCGGTGCTCTGCCAGTTAGAGCTACAGGCCTATCACTTGACTTCTTTGTGTTCTGTGTGTTTTTTGCAGAAGCGGCAATACTTCTTTACGGCTATGCGCTCCTGCGTCTTTTGCTTGTTCTTTTCAGTAGTGTAATTGCGGCTCTTGCAGTCCGAACACGCAAGAGTTATGATTACTCGCATTATTCAATCACCTTTGTGACGACGCCAGCGCCAACGGTGCGTCCGCCTTCGCGGATTGCAAACCGGGAGCCTTCCTCAAGCGCTACCTCGGAGATAAGCTCTATTCCAAGCTCCACGTTGTCGCCAGGCATCACCATC